>JAYUFP010000967.1:0-2899 GCA_043738665.1 Isosphaeraceae bacterium | reverse complement strand
CTTCGGGAGCGTGAGTTCCGGCCAGCTTGCGATGTTCTGCCGTCAGTTCGCCGCGTACCTCAGCGCGGGGGTCGACATCACCAAGTCGCTGTCGAGCCTGGAGAGCCAGTTCGCGAGAACGGCACTCGGCCCGGTGATCGGACGGATGCGGCTCGGCGTGATGCGTGGGGATGCGATCGCGGAGCTTGCGGTCAAGGAACCGAGGGTGTTCGACCCGCTGTTCGTGAGCATGATCAAGGTCGCCGAGGCCCGCGGCGGCACTCCCGAGACCCTCAAGATCCTGGCCAAGCACTACGAGGCGCGGCAGAGTCTGATCCGCCAGGCGCGCTCGGCCTTGATCTACCCGACGATCGTGATGTTCGTCGCGTCGTGCGTGGTCGCCCTGCTGACGATCTGGGTTCTTCCCAAGTTCGCGGAGACCCTCCGGGACATCGCCGGACGCGGGGCAGGCGACCTCCCGCTGCCGAGCCGCCTTCTGCTGGCGATCAGTGACTTCATCCAGGTGGCGGGCTGGTTCCTCGTCCCCGCCGTGATGATCGCGACCCCCATCGTGCTATTCCGACTCTATCGGACGCGGGGCGGGAAATCGTTGATGGATCGAGCCCTGCTCATGATGCCCGTCTTCGGCCCCTTGGTCCAGAAAATCGACACGACGCGATTCGCCAGGACACTCTCCGCGCTACTGGACGCCGGTGTCGACATCGGCGCGTCGCTGGATCTTACGTCAGACGTCCTCCACACGACACCCTTTCGCAACGCGGTTCAAGGGTTAAAGCCTCGGGTCATGGACGGCGAGACGCTGAGCGTCGCGCTCTCGGAAACCCGTCGCTTCGGCCCCGACGTCATCGCCGTCATCGAATCGGGCGAAGAGACCGGCAAGCTTCCGGAGACTTTGAACCATCTGGCGGACGATTATGAGGAGCAAGTTGAGCATACCGTCCGGAATCTAGGGCAACTGGTCCAGCCAATCCTGATGGTGGTGCTAGGGGGCATCGTTCTTTTCATCGTCCTGGCCATTTTCTTGCCTCTGATTAATTTGATCACCAGCTTGTCGAGTCCCAATAGCATCTGAGGGGGAGGCGCGGAATCACTTCCCGACTTCGACGGCGAGTAAGTGCGGCTTTTGTAGGCTGGGTCTGGACCCAGCTCTCCCAACACGGCGAATCCCCCGTCCGCACCCAAATGCGCTGGGTCCAGACCCAGCCTCCTACCGCGGGATTGCGGAAAGCCGGGATGTGATTGACGGCCGTTTTCTAATCGAGGGCTAGCGGATGACGTTTCGTGTTTTCTTGTTCTCGCTTTTTTTGCTTGCATCATTCCGAAACGAAGCGACTGCCGACGGCTGGAAAGCCGGCACCGGCCGGGAAACGATCACGCCGACCTCCCCGTTGTGGATGGCCGGCTACGGGGCGCGGAACAAACCGTCCGAGGGCGAGATTCATCCGCTTTGGGCCAAGGCGCTCGCGATGGAGGATCCCTCGGGTCGGCGTTCGTTGATCGTCACGCTCGACATTTGCGGGATCGACGGGGCGACCTCGACGCGGATTCGCGAAGGCATCGCGAAGGATCACAAGATCGGCCGTGACCGGGTCGTGCTCGCCTGCTCGCATACGCACTCCGGGCCGGTTTTGGGGACGAACCTGCTGACGATGTACGGACTCGACGAAGCCGAACGTGGTCGGATCGCCGATTACACGAAGGTATTTGAAGCGAAAGTCGCGAAAGCGGTGGCCTTGGCGCTGGAGAAGCTCGAACCGGTGACGCTCGCCTGGGATTGCGGCGCGGCGGACTTCGCCGTCAATCGACGGAACAACAAGGAGCCCGACGTCCCGGCGCTTCGCGCGAAGAACGCACTTGAAGGCCCGATCGATCATGACGTCCCGGTTCTGCGGTTAAAGAACGGAGCGGGCAAAGTGAAGGCCGTGGTCTTCGGCTACGCCTGCCATTGCACCGTGTTGAGCTTTTACAAGTTCTGCGGGGATTACGCCGGATTCGCACAGATCGCACTTGAAGAGCGTTACCCCGATGCGCAGGCCATGTTTGTCGCGGGTTGCGGCGCCGACCAGAACCCCCTGCCCCGCCGCACGATCGAGGTCGCACAAACCTACGGCCATGAGCTCGCCGACTCCGTCGCCCACGTCGTGGAAAGCCCGATGCGGCCCGTCGAGGGGAACGGCACCCACGCCTATAAAGTTATCGATCTGAAGCTCGGAAAAATGCCGACCCGTGAGGAGATTGAAGCCGACGCGAAAGCGAAGGCCCTCCCGGTCGCGAACCGGGCAAAGAAGCTCCTTAACATCCTGAAGACCGAAGGGAAGCTTGCCGAAACGTATCCGTATCCCGTCCAGGTCTGGAAGATCGGCGATTTGACCTGGGTCTTTCTGGGCGGCGAGGTCGTCGTGGATTACTCGCTGAGGCTCAAGCGGAATCTCGGATCGTCGAAGACGTGGGTCAGCGGGTATTGCAACGACGTGATGGCCTATATTCCGTCGTTGCGAGTCCTGAAGGAAGGCGGCTATGAAGGGGCGACGGCGATGATCTATTACGGCCTGCCGACGGCGTGGTCCGAACAGGTCGAAACGCAGATCATCGACGCCGTGACCGAACTGGCTCGGCCGAAGTCGATGCCTTGAAGTCCAATCGGGCTTGAACGAGGAATTCGGAGACGAACCGGTCGAGTCGCGGCGGGGTAGGGCCACTACCTCCTCCGCCCTCTTCAAACCGGACGTGCGGATTTCCCGCATCCGGCTTACTCAATTCCTATCGGGCATCAGCATGCACAGCGAGTCAACTCTGAGAATCCGTCCCGAAAGGAAATGGCTAGGAAATGGCTGATGACGGATGGCTGATGACGGATCGGAAAGAGCGAATGCGGCGTTTTCCCGCCGGTTTTCTCGCA
>JAYUFP010000966.1:0-2901 GCA_043738665.1 Isosphaeraceae bacterium | reverse complement strand
CTGCTCGGGCGGACGATCGAGGAGGGTTCCTTTCGCCGCGGAGAGTGTTCGACGTGGATGTTACCTGATCGACGTCGCCCCGACGAGGCGGACGGCCGCGCGAGGATTGCGAAGTCGGCCATTTACCCTTCTCCCCCCGGGAGAAGGTGCCGCGAAGCGGCGGATGAGGGGTCTTTTGCCTGACGCGAAGACCCGGGACCCTCATCCGGCCTCCGGCCACCTTCTCCCCCCGGGAGAAGGACGGTCTTTGCAATCCTCGTGGCAGGCGCGTCACGATTCACAGGACGCTTCCCTCATTTCATTCGATGATTCTCTAAAACGGCGCTCGAAATCCGCGCCGGTTCTGTTAACCGCATCAAACGAGAACCAAAAATGTCCGAAACCACCGAACCGAAGCCGAAGAAGACCCGCGAAATCAGCGACAAACAACGCGCCGCCAACCAGGCCAACTCCCGCATGAGCACCGGGCCGACGACCTCCGCGGGGAAGGCCCGGTCGTCGCGGAACGGGACCGTTCACGGCCTGCGTTCGCAACAGATCATCCTCTCCAATGAAGACCCCGGGGTGTTCGATCAGCGTCGCCACGCGTTCCACGCCACGTATCAGCCCGGCGACGCCATTGAGGCCAAGCTCGTCGATGATTTCGTGGTCGCCTCATGGCGGCTCGACCGCTGCCTCGGGGCCGACACGGCTTGCCTCGACAAACGGGTCGTCGAGTCGTTTGAGATCTTCGACCTCGACGCCGACGACCACTTCCACGCCCTCGTCCGCAACCTTTCCTCCGACCCCCCGCACGTCGCCAGGCAGCTCCGCGGGTGCGCCGCGGGAACCGCCTGGGCCGTCGCGTTTCTTGAAGCGGCGGTCGAGGCCATCCAGCAGCGCGGGTTTTGGTACTGTTACGAACGTGATCAGGTGCTCAACATTTTCGGCTTATGCACCGAGGACATCTTCCGCGACGGACTTGCCTACGACATCGTCCGCGCGTTCGTGGGCGCGGGGTGGTCGACCGGCGGCGACATTTTGCGCGTGCAGGCGTTGATCCGTACCCCCGCCCCGGCGAACATGGCCGTATGGGAATACCGCCACCGAGTCGATGGCCTCGCGGACGTGACCCGCGACGCCGACCCCGCCGAATCGCGCGGCAAACTCGTCGCAATCCTCACTTCCGAGATCGAGCGGCTCAAGAAACGGCTGATTTTGCTCCGCGACCGCGACGACCGCGTTCGCGCTCGCACGGCGCAGCGCGCCTCGGTCGACACCTCGGCCGAAGGCCAGACCCGGATTCGCTACGAGGCCATGCACCGCCGCGCCTACCGGCACGCCTTGGGGGACCTGATGGACTACCGTAAGTCGCGAGGAGAAAAGGAGATCGATCCATACGCATCGATCAACGGGGAGTCGCGAACGGCCCTAAGCGTCGCGCCGACCGAAGCCATTTCGACGCCGTCGGACCCGCCCGCAGCCGAGGAGAATACGGGCCGACCGGGCCTCCTGTTGGGGGAAAATGGAGAGATTCCGGCGACTTTAGGGGCGTCGATTTACGCGAAAGGGGCATTAGGAGGCGAGGTCGCGCCGGACCGCTCGCCGCTCGATGCTGAGTTCCCGACCCCCGAGGGCATCCGCCAGTTCGTGAAGGAGGTGGAGGCCGTCATGGGCGAGTTTGATTACGAAACGGGTGCGACGCTGACTTGATTTCGGCGTCGGGACGGTGGGGCCGGGCATGAACCGCGTCAGCAGCGAGGGTTCGGCGTGGAAGGTGCGCGCCGAGGGCGGATTCGTTTTCGACGTGGAGTGCTCAAGATGGGCGATGACCGATGGCGGATGGCGGATGGCTGAGAAATCAGACCGCGACTTTCCCCGAGTTCTTTCGTCTTCCCTTGGTCATTGACCATGGGTCATTGGGCATCTCGGTTCATCGAAAATGAGACGGCCCCGGTCCGCGCGGCGGGCTCGACAACGCGTTACTCAATGTTCAGGACTTTACCCGTGACGGTGACCTCGACTTCTTTGATCTTGCCGTTGGCCGCCTTGCCGACGATCTCGTAGGCGTCCTGGCCTTCGATCCGGGCCTTGTAGGCTTTGCTGAAGGTGATGCCGGGCATGGCTTTCTTGGCAGCCTCCATGACGGGGGCGGGGACGTTCTCCAGGGCGACCAGCTCGTTCCCTTCGAACGCCTGCTCGACGCCGCAGCCGAAGCCGAAGCCGAAGAAGAACGTTGAGGCCAGGGCGAGCGTGGCGGCGACCGCCAGGGGTTTCCGTGGTTGCGTTAACATGTTCAATAGTCCCCTGAGATCACTTCGCCCCCGGCGCGGGTGGCCAGGGCGAGATACGTCTGGTAATTCATGGTCGATTTGAGGAAGGCGACGTGGCCGTCGATGAACAGGAAATTGACGCCGCGGCCGGCGTGGAGGCTGTGGAACTGGTTGACGTCGGAGGTCGGATCGCCGGGGCCTTTGCGCTCGCCGGCGTGGCCCAGGACCATGCCCGAGGCGTTCTCGGCGCGGGGCCTGCCGATGCCGTCGTTGTCGCCGGGGGGCGGGAAGAGGATTGCGTCGGTGACGACTCCGGTCCAGGTCGCCTCGCCGAGCTTATGCGAGCGTTCGCCGACGGCGATCGTCTGCGAGGTGCCGTCGATCACGTCCTTCAACGCCACGGCACTGTCACGAAAGAACAGGCCTTCGCCCTCGATCCCCGGCTCGGTGATCCCGAACATGGCGACGTGGTTTGACGGGCCGACGTCGCAGATGGGCTGAAGTTGATTGCCGGCGGAGTCGCGGGTCCAGGCGGTCCATGAGGGCCGAACGGTGTCGGCCGGGCAGAGGAACGCGTTGACGGTCGGGAGCCTTCCGGTCAGGTTATCCGGGCTCTCAACAGCCGTGCTGAAGTTCAGGGCGGAGAAGA
>JAYUFP010000965.1:0-8880 GCA_043738665.1 Isosphaeraceae bacterium | reverse complement strand
CCAAGCTCGGAGCGCCTCTGATCGTCGAGTCGATCGAGGAGCTGGCCGCCGGTCGAGCCCAGGTCATCAAGCAGGAGAAATCCAGGGTCACCAAGGCCCTGAAACTTCGTAAGGAGGACGGCCTGATCGACTGGTCGCGTTCCGCGAAAGGGGTTCACGACCAGGTCCGCGCGATGCAGCCGTGGCCGATCGCCTGTTCGTATCTTCACCGGACATACCAACCCGAGGTTGAACCGTTACGGGTCATCGTTCACAAGACGGAACCACTTGATCTTGCGGCGAACGACCCGCCGGGGACGATCCTCGAAGGCCTCGATGACCGCCTGGTCGTCGCGACCGGTTCCGGGGCCGTTCGTCTCCTCCTGGTCCAGATCGCCGGCAAGAAGGCGATGCCGTCGGCGGAGTTTCTCAGAGGACAAAGGATCATCGCCGGAGACCGTTTTGGCGCTTGAGAGCGCGGTCGCATCAATGAATCAAAGAAGTGCATGTCCGGTTTATTTTTGATGAACCGAAATGACCGATGCCCAATGGTCAATGACCAAAGGAAGGCTAAGAGATCTGTGGAAGATCGCGGTCCGATGTCTTGGTCGTTGACCATCGGCAATTGGGCATCTTGAGAACTGCACGTCGAAACGGAAACCGCCCGGCGAGGAGTGCGGTCGCCGTTCCCTCGCCGACTCCGAATTGGTAAACTTGTTAGCGTGATGGACGTTCCCGACAAACCGCCAGGGGCTTCCGGAGCCGCTTTTCCAGCGTTTACCTTCATTCCAAGACGTTTTCCGAGCCCGGTGACACGGCCTCTTTCGCCGCGTCAGGAGCCTTCCGCACCATGCCGGACCCGACGCCGCCTCGCAAGAAACTCTATATCGAGACCGTGGGCTGTCAAATGAACGTTCTCGATAGCGAGCTCGTCGTCGGGAAGTTACGCAATGAAGGCTACGAACTGACCGAGGATATCAACCAGGCCGACACGATTCTCTACAACACCTGCTCCGTCCGCCAGCACGCCGAGGACAAGATCTACAGCGCCCTCGGTCGCGTCCGTCGCCTCAAGCAGGAGAAGCCGGGGCTGACCGTCGGCGTCCTCGGCTGCATGGCCCAGAAGGATCAGGGGCAAATCCTCCGCCGCGCGCCGTTCGTCGATATCGTCGTCGGCCCCGGACAGCTCGGCAGGGTGTCCGAACTCCTGGTGAAATCCAAGGAACTCAACACGCCCCAGATGGCCGTGAGCCTGCCCCGCACGGGGGGTTCGAAAGACTCCGTTACCGCGAGTTTCACGGAATACGACCCGCTCCGCGAGCCGAGCATGAGGCCCAGCACGTTCCAGGCGTTCGTGCGGATCATGATGGGGTGCGACAAGTTTTGCACTTACTGCGTCGTCCCCTCGGTCCGCGGCCCCGAACAGAGCCGCCCCCCCTCGGTGATTATTGAAGAGTCGCGCCAGCTCGCCGACCAGGGGGTGAAGGAGATCACCCTGATCGGCCAGACGGTCAACAGCTACAAGTACGTCGAGCCCGACGGCCGCACGTCCCGCCTCTCGGACCTTTTGGCAAGGCTTCACGAGATCCCGGGCGTCGACCGGATCAAGTTCGTCACGAACTTTCCCAACGACATGACCGACGACCTGCTGCAAGCGGTACGGGATTTGCCAAAAGTCGCCCGATATCTTCACGTCCCGGCTCAGAGCGGCTGCGACGAGATCCTCAAACGGATGAAGCGGCTCTACACGGCGGCCCTTTACGACGACATGCTCGCGAGGATCAAAGCGACGGTACCCGACGCGGCCGTCTCCAGTGACTTCATCGTCGGGTTCTGTGGCGAGACCGAGGCGTCTTTCGAGCGTTCGATGAGACTCGTCGAACGGGCACGCTTCAAGAACAGCTTCATCTTCAAATACAGCCCACGACAGGGCACGAAGGCTGACACGCTTTACGCCGACGACGTCCCCGAAGAGGTCAAGAAGCGCCGTAATAACGACTTGTTGATGCTTCAAAACTCGATCTGTCTCGAAGACAACCGGCCGTTCGTCGGCAAGTCGGTCGAGGTGCTTGTGGAAGGGCTCAGCAAGACGGCGTTGCGACGGGAAGGGTATGGAAACGACGGGTTCGGGCAATTGACCGGACGAACCACCTGCGACCGGATTGTTGTTTTCGAGGGTCATGAGCGTCTGACCGGCCGGTTCGTTGACGTGAAGGTCGAAGAAGTCACCGTGATGACGCTCTTCGGACGCATCGAAACTCGGGAATCCGTTCTGTCGCCGGTGTGAAATCATGAGGTGGGCGTTGGGCTCAGGGCTCGAAAAGGGACGACGGATGGCAAGTCCACTCAGCGACCGGCTGAGTCGCTGGGTCGAGACCACCGGAATCGACGCGCGCCGATTGCCCTCGGCGGTCGAGCTTTCCGAAGTGCTCGACGCACTGCCCGACCCGTTTCGTCCCGTCTGCCCTCGGCGAGAGATCCTCGCTTGGGAACGTCGCCACGGCTTCCGCCTCCCCGCGGGGCTCCGGGACTGGCTGGCGATCTCCAACGGGTTCTATACGCCCGATGGTCCCCTCATCCACCCGCTGTCGGCGATCGGCCCGATGGTCCCGTTCGCGAGGCAGCCCGAGGTCGTGGTCCAGCCCGAAAGCTGGTTTGAGCTAGGGAACCCGAACGTCGAGACCGTTTGCATCGACCTGGCCTACCCCTGGCCTTCCCCCGACGGCGGGCCGCCGATCTTCACGTCGGGCGACGACGAGACGAAGAGCCGTCCCCGCCTGATCGCGCCAAGCTTCGAATCATGGTTTCTGGAGCTGCTCCGCCAAGGCGGGCGGGAATACTGGTTCGACCCCGGTTTCAAGGATCTCGGCGACCCCTGGCTCGCCCACAAGCGTTACGCCCCCGCGCCGCCGCTGCCGGACCGTTTGCGGGCGCTTGCGCCGTTCGTCTTGCCCTTGATGCAGCCAGGGGCCGACGACCGTTCCATCGCCACGTCGCTGGGGATCTCCCGGAACGACCTTGAGGCCCTTTTTCGCCACCTTCAGCACGGCCATCACGGGTTCGCCGGTCACTGACGAGCGAGCCGGAAGGGAGTTGCCTTGCCACCCGTCGCCGGCAACAAGTCCGCGAACGCGGATTGGTTTGGGGCGCTCCTGAACGACCCGGCGACAACACGGCTCTGGCTCGGTGGGCTCGGCGTTCACGACGTCGAACGCGGCGTGCGCGACCTGCGCGACCTGGCGGCACGCTCGACCGATCCGCGCACCCTCTCACAACTCGCCTTCCATCTCGACGCCCTCCTTCCGCGCTGTCCTGATCCCGGCATGGCGCTGTCGAACCTGGAACGGTTCATCGCCGCCTGCCCCTGCCCCCACGCCTCGCTGCGACTACTCGCCGACCACCCCAAGACCACGGAAGTTCTCACCCAGCTCTTCAGCACGAGCCAGCATTTCAGCGAGATCATGATCGGCGACCCGTCGCTCCTCGACTGGCTCCGCGCCGGGCCTGTCCGCCACGACCGCGATTCCCTCGTGAAGGAGTTTCTTGGCGATGCGGAAGGCGCCGAGGGCGAGGACGCGGAGAAACTCGCGATCCGGCGGTTTCGTCGCAGGGAAATGCTACGAATCGGTTACGACGACATCGTGCGCGGGGCTCCCCTTGAAGTCACCACGCTCGACCTCTCCGTCCTGGCCGAGGCGAGTGTGGAGACCGCGTATCAAATGGCTCGAAGCCGCGCCGAAGAACGCTTCGGAATCCCCCGGGGACGCGAGGGCCGTCCCGCGCGCTTCGTCGTCCTCGCGCTCGGAAAGCTCGGCGGGCAGGAGCTGAACTATAGCTCCGACATCGACCTCGTCTTTCTTTACGACGTCGAGGGACAGACGAACGGCCCCCGCAGCGTCTCCAACGCCGAGTTCTTCGCCAAGGTGGGGGGCGAGATCGTCCGTATCCTCGCCGACCACACGGCGCTCGGTCTCGCCTACCGCGTCGACATGCGGCTCCGTCCCGAAGGGGATCAAGGCGAACTCGCGCGCTCCCTCGCGGCGACACTCGGCTACTACGAGACCACCGGGCGGACCTGGGAGCGTCAGGCCCTGATCAAGTGCCGTCCGATCGCGGGCGACTTTTCGCTCGGCCGGGCATTCCTCGAAGCGATCACCCCGTTCGTCTATCGCCGCTACCTCAGCGCGGCGGAGATCGGCGAGATCAAGGCGATCAAACGGCGGATCGAACAGCGAACCGTCTCTGCGGGGACCGCGGCCGTCGAAGTCAAGACCGGACACGGCGGCATCCGCGACGTCGAATTCGTGATCCAGTTCCTGCAACTCCTTCACGGTGGACCTTACCCCGAAGTCCGTCACCCGAACACGCTGACCGCGATGGCCAGGCTCGAACAAGTCGGCTGCCTGACGCAGGAAGAACGCGGGATCATGGAGGAGACGTATCGGTTCCTCCGCAAGGTCGAGCACCGCTTGCAGACGATGTTCGACCGCCAGACCCACCAGATGCCGCGCGACCTCGAAGAGCAACGCGTTCTGGCAGTCCGCATGGGCTACCCCCCCGCAAGCCCTTGGGAAGACCGGACCGGCCCCGCCCAGCGATTTCTCAGCGACTATCGAGCCAAGACCGACCTCAACCGCAAGATCCTCAACCACCTCCTGCACGACGCCTTCCGCGACGACGAGGGGACGACGCCCGACCCCGTGATCGACCTCGTCCTCGTCCCCGACCCCTCGCCGGAATTGATCGGCGCGGTCCTCGCCGAGTACCCGTTCCGCGACCGCCTCACGGCGTATCAGAATTTGATGGCACTTGCGCGTGAAAACATCCGGTTTCTTTCGCAGGCACGTTGCCATCACTTCCTCGCGGCGATCGCGCCTCGATTGCTCCAGGCGGTCTGCCGGGCACCCGACCCCGACCTGGCGCTGACCAACCTCGAAAAAGTCTCCGCATCGCTTGGCGCGAAGGCCGTGCTCTGGGAGCTATTCAGCTTCAACCCGCCCACGCTTCGGCTCTACGTGGAACTCTGCGCGACCAGCCAGTTCCTATCGGAAATCCTGATCAACAATCCGGGGATGATCGACGACCTGATGGATTCCCTGGTCATCGACCGCCCCCAGTCGGCGACGGCGATCAAGGCCGAGGCGGGCGAGCTTTGCAAGGGAGCTGAAGACCTCGCGCCGATCTTGCTGAGCTTTCGCAATAAGGAATGGGTCCGGATCGGCACCCGCGACATCCTCGGCCGCGAGCCGATCCGCGACGTGACGCGAGAGCTCGCCGACGTGGCCGAGGCCGTCGTCTCGCAGGCCGCTCGCGACCAGTGGAAGCGACGCGCCGCCCGTTTTGGAGTTCCTCACCGCGCGAGCGACAATCAGCGCGCACGCTGGGCGATCCTGGGTGTAGGCAAGCTCGGCGGTCGCGAGTTGAATTACCACAGCGACCTCGACCTGATCTTTCTCCTCGAAGAACACGGCTGCACATGCGGGGGCGAGGAATCAATCCCCAACGACCAGTTCGTCTCCGAGGTCGTCCGCCGCCTGCTCAAGATGCTTTCGGGGGGGGCTGCCGGTTCGACGCTTTACAACGTCGATACGAGGCTACGCCCGCACGGAGCATCGGGGCCGCTCACCGTGACCCTTGACGCGTTCCGGGATTACTTCCACGGTCCGGCGAAAGTCTGGGAACGCCTGGCACTGACCCGCGCCCGAGTCATCTTTTCGACCGGGGGATTCGGCAAGGTCGTCGGCGAGACCGTCCATGAACTCCTCTCCATGCCCATCGACCCCCATGACCTCGCGGTCGAGGTCTTGGCGATGCGTCGCAAGCTTGAAGAAGGCCACGGGCGGAACGACTTGAAACGAGGGTACGGCGGCATTGCCGACATCGAATTTCTGGTCCAGTACCTGCAACTGGCGAACGCGAAAGAGCACCCGGAGCTTCTCCGGACGAATCTCTGGGATGCGATCGACTCGCTGCGACGTGCCGGGTTGGTCTCCGCCGAGGTCGGCACCGAGATCCGCGACGCGTACGATTTCTGGCGGACCGTCGAGAGTCGGCTACGGATTGTTCACAACCGAAGCGCCGGTGAACTTCCGGAGAATCCCGAGGATGTCGCCCGCCTCGCACTCCGACTTAACTACTCAGATTCGGAAAAGGCCGACGCCCAGACTTGCGCGAAGACCTTTCGGGCCGACGCCGAACGCCACGCCCATCGCACCCGCAGCCGATTCGACCAGATTGTGGGCGGCGCCGCGGAGTGATCTCCGGATCGGGGCCTCTTTGGAGTGCGGTGGCTTGCCACCGGTTTGTATCAAGGCGGGAGCAAGCTCCCGCACTTCAAAGAAGCGTCGTACCCGGTGTAATTCCCAAGGCGACCCGTCCGATTAGTGCCATTTCTCACGTGGCGAGTGGATCTCGTGCCCATCCTTATCAAGCGGGTGGTGCTCGCTCCGATTTTTCGAGAGCACGCGGGCCTCGTAACGCTCTTTCGCGTGCCGTTCCTCGTCCTCGGAGAGCGGGGCGAGCGGGATATCCTCGTCGAGGTTTAGCGGGAACGCCCGCGCCGGCTCGGCGGGCTGTTGCACAGGGAAATGCTGATCGCAGTGCTTGCAATGAATCAGATGTCCCGCGAAAGACTCGGGTACGTGGCCTGAATGTCCGCACTTCGGACACAGAATCGTCAACAAACCGCTCATGGAGTCACCCCATTCGTGGAAAGGAGAGGGACGAACGGAGGACGGAATCCGGAGAGCCGGGTTTCGCCGCCATTCGGCATTTTCCCCTCATCGCGATCGGGATGCAATGACCTTTCTTCGCGGACACGTCCACGAACACGTTAGGGGATGCGGGCACCGAGGTTCATGGACCTGATGACCCGTCCCGAGGGTGGGGGTGCGGCTTACGGACCTCCCCTAACAAATACGTCGTCTTCGCCTGCGACTCGTAGTACGTCCGCATGACCATCTCGGCCAGGACCCCCATCAAGATACTTTGAACTCCCAGCCCGAACAGGATGACCGTCAGCAAGGGCAGGGGGGTGCTGACGAAATCCTTGTTCGGAAGGCCCGTCAGGGCGTGATGCGGAAACTTGAAATAGAGCATCAATCCGAACATGAGGAAGCTCAGGAAAATCGACCAAAGTCCGACGCGCCCGAACAGGTGGATCGGCCGTTGCGCGTAGCGGTGGAAGAAGCGGATCAAGATCAGGTCGAGCACGACGTTGAACGTCCGGCCCAATCCGTACTTCGTCTTGCCCGCGGTGCGGGGACGGTGATGAACCACCATCTCCGTCACGCGCGCCCCTTGCCAGGTCGCGAAGATCGGGATAAACCGATGCATCTCGCCGTAAAGGCGCACGCCTTCGAGCACGCTCCGGCGATACGCCTTCATCGTGCAGCCGAAGTCGTGGAGCGCGACGCCGGAGATCTTCGCGACCAGGCGGTTGGCGATCCTCGAAGGAATTTTCCGGGTCAGGAGCGTGTCCTGCCGATCACGGCGCCAGCCGGAGACGACGTCGTAACCTTCGTGCAAACGTTGAAGGAGCCGGGGAATATCGGCAGGGTCGTTCTGACGGTCGCCGTCCATCGGAACCAAAATCGCGCCGCGTGCCAGGTCGAGCGCCGCCGAAAGCGCCGCGGTCTGACCGCAATTCCGCTTGAGGAAGGCGACGACGACATGCTCCGGGTCGTCATCCTGGATCGACGCAAGCCGCCCCGCGGTGCCGTCGGTCGAGCCGTCGTCCACGTAGATTAGTTCATACTTGAGCGGACCCGTGGACAGGACCGCCACGAGCTCGTCGTGGAGCGGGCCGACGTTATCGACCTCGTTGTAAACCGGGATCAAGACCGAGAGGTCGATCGCGTCGGGAGTCGGCTCGGTCGTCATATTGCGACTCATCCCGTCATGTACTGAAGGAGGTGGCGGCGGCTGATGATCAACGACTCCTTGCGCTTCTCAACCGAACCTTCGAAGGCCCGGTCTTCAACTTCGATGGCGACGTGCCCGTCGTAACCCGTATCGGCCAGGGTTCCCAAAAACGCCCCCCAGCGGACGTCTCCCAGCCCCGGGAGCTTGGGCGTGTGCCAGTATTTCGGGTACGAGAGCACGCCGTGAGCGTCGAGCGCCGCGCGTTCGATTCGGGCGTCCTTCGCGTGGATATGCACCAGGCGGTCACGGAACTCCAGCAACGGAGCGAGGTAATCCATCTGTTGCCAGATCATGTGTGACGGGTCGAAATTGAGACCGAACGCGGGGCTGGGGATCTCGGCGAACATCTTCCGCCAGATCGCCGGGCTCGTGGCCAGGTTCTTGCCGCCGGGCCATTCGTCCTGCGTGAACAGCATCGGGCAGTTCTCGATCCCGACGCGGACCCCGCGGTCCTCGGCGTGCTGGATCAAGGGGCTCCACACTTCCAGAAACATCGGCCAGTTCGCCTCGACCGACTTGAAGGGGTCGCGGCCGACGAACGAGTTGACCACGTTCACGCCGAGGTCGGCCGAGGCATCAATCAGCGTGTGAAGATGCGACGACGCAATCTCCGCTTCCTTCGCGTCGGCCGAGAGCGGGTTCGGGTAATAGCCCAGGCCCGAGATCGCGACGCCGTGCTTCGCGGTCAGGTCCTGGACCTGCTTCACCCTATCGGTGCCGAAGTTCGAGACGTCGAGGTGTGTCACCCCGGCGTAACGCCGCTCCGACTTGCCCGGCGGCCAGCACATCAGCTCGACGCTCGAAAACCCGGCCTCCGCGGCGAAGGCGAAAACCTGTTCCAGCGTGTATTCCGGCAAGATCGCCGTGACGAACCCGATCTTCATCGTTCTCTCGCCCTTCTTCGCGGAATAGGGAAACAGATTTGTAGGCTGGGTCGTGACCCGGCGGCATTTGACGGCGGCGGGGGTTGCCGCTGGG
>JAYUFP010000964.1:0-8884 GCA_043738665.1 Isosphaeraceae bacterium | reverse complement strand
ACATTGCCTTGGACCCGGAGCACCGGCTGGTCGTGTGCGTCGAGCCCGGCGCAAGGGTGGGCGAGAGCGTTGAGGCCGTGATCGCGGACTTCAAGCGGCGAACCGAGGGCCGGCCCATGAGGCTGATCACCGGCGACGAGCACCGACCTTACAAGGATGCGATCCTCCAGGCGTACGGGGTCGAGGCGACAGTCACCCCGAGCGGACGATCGGTGTACGCGCCGCACAAAGTGGCCCCCGCCTCGCTCTGCCACGCCACGGTTCACAAGGTCCGGCGGCTGGGGCGTGTGACGTCGATCGTGATCCGGCGGATCTTCGGGACGGCGGCATTGTTGGTCGCGGCGCTTCTGGCGTCGCGGTGCGACACCGCGGTCAACGTGTCGTTCCTGGAGCGGCAGAACCTGACCGACCGGCACCACAACGCCCGCAAACGGCGGAAAACGTACTGCTTCTCGAAGTGCCGGGAGGCGCATGAGGCGGCGACGTACTTCACTCTTTATCGCGACAACTTTTGTTGGCCGGTGCGGACCCTCCGCACTCGGTCCCCGGACCAATCCTGGCACCAGCGGACTCCGGCGATGGCGGCGGGTTTGACCGATCATGTCTGGTCACTCGGGGAGTGGTTGAAGTTCCCGGCCGTCAAGTTTGCGTAGGACACGACCGCCATCTCGGTTCATCGAAAATGAAAACGCCCCGGGCGCGGTCCGATCAGGACGACGGATCACCGTCCATCGGCGCGTAACGCCTGGCCATATCCGCGGATGGGGCAAAATCGAGTCGGCCGTTTACTTGGACGAGTTCCCGCACGCGGTCGGCGACGATCGCGTCCAGCAACGGGTGGGGTCCGAGCGTCGTTCCGAGCCGGAAGTCGACACCCGGATGGTGAAGGCTCAACCCGTCACGCGCCGCCGTGAGGTCGCGGAGCATGTGGACCCCCGCCGAAAGGAAATAGGGGATCATCAACACGCGCGTCGCACCCAGAGACACGCAGCGACCCCCGCCCGTCGCGATATCAGGCTCGGCGAGTTCGAGGAAGCAGGCCTCGACGATCGGGTAGTCGCCACGAGCGCGGAACCTCGCGGCGAGCTGGTGTAGATCCTCATTGGCGGGGGCGTGTCGGCTCCCATGAGCAATCAAGAGGACGCCTGTCTGAGTGTTCTCGTCCGGAAGAATCATCAACCGCCTCGCAGGGACGGACGCGGCGAGTTCGGACCCAATGCCCGACTCGCCGCAACTCGCGTCGATCTTAATGTAGACACGCCTTCGCGACCGTCAAAGGCTGATCTCCTCAATCGTCGTCGTCCGGATGGCCCGACTTCGGCCGGGGGAGGACGAACGCCGCGCGGACCGGCGGGGGCATTGGCGACTTCGCCCCTTTCACGGCTTTCCAGATGATCTCGTTGAAGACGAGGTCGTCGGCCTTATCCTCGGTCTCCAGATTAAGCTTCTTCGAGGCCTCCGCTCCCCACGCGGTCGCCGTGTTCTTGGCGTTCACGTCGACGCCCGCGGGGCGACAACGGTAGGGTGTGAGGTCCGGCTTGCTCGTAAATGCGTTGGACATCGGCCGGGCCGCGGCGTCGAACTGGCTCATCGGCTCCAGCCCCAGGATCAATTCCATCGTCCGGAGCATCGACGACGTGCTGTACATCGTCGAATCCACAGACTCTTTTTTGATGTAAGGGCTGATCGCGAGCGCCACCGTGCGATGGGCATCGACGTGGTCCGATCCGTTCTGGGCGTCGTCCTCGACCACGAACACCGCCAGCGACTTCCAGAAACGGCTCTTGCTCAGTCCTTCGATCACCTTGCCGAGCGTCAGGTCGTTGTCGGCGACGCACGCCGTCACGGTCGGCTTGCCGGGGGCCGTCCCCGACGTGTGGTCATTGGGCAGCCGCATCACGATCAGACGGGGCATCTCGCCGGTCCTCTCGAACCCGGCGAGCTCTTCGAGGAAGCGGTCGGCGCGTTTCACGTCGGGATATGAAAGGTCGTAACTGCGATACAGCGGGTCGAAGTGGCCGATCAGGGTCTTGACCCTGGTCTTCCCGGGTTCGTTCGGGCCTCGGCCGTTCTCGATGAACTCGCCGTAGCTGCGGTAAGTGACGTTCTTCTCGGCCGCGCGGTCCCAGAGGTATCCCCCCGCGGGCCTGGAGATCGCCAGAGCCCCTTCGGCCGGATAAGGAACACGCCGGTCGCCTCGATAGCTCAACGGCCAGGTCCGCTCGACGTAATCGCTGGCATAGGCCCCCATGGTCCATTCGTGACCGTCCGCGCTGACTTCTCCATCGACGTAGAAGTTGTCGAGCAGGACGAATTCGCGGGCCAACGCGTGGTGATTCGGAGTGACGGCCTCGGGGAAAAGGCAAAGCGAGGGCTCGCCGTTGCCCGCCGGCATGTCGCCGAAGACTTGATCATACGTGCGGTTTTCTTTGATGATGTAGATGCAATGCGTGATCGGAGAGGCGTCACCCACCTTCCCCGGGATCGGGTTCCCTACCTCCGCCGCGGGGCCGCGCACGGCCAGAGGGTCGCCGGCCTTGACCGGGCAACATTCGTAAACCGTCTTTGAGTACGCGGCCATCTCCTTGGGACCGGGGACCGGCAGGATCGAGAGCGTACCTTGGAGCAACCCGCCGATATACTCTCGCGTCTTGCCCCCGCCTGCGCGAACCAAGGGGTTCGGCCCATCCCGGTTCGCCTTGGAAGACGCCCCCTTGCCGTTGGTGACGTAAAGGGTCTTGCCGTCGCGAGAGACCCGGACCGACGTCGGATACCACCCCGTCGGGATGAAGCCGAGCGGGGCGCTCGCGCCCAGTTCCTTCACATTCACGACGGCAAGGTTGTTGTTATTCGCATTCGCGACGAACAAGATGGTCTCGTCGGGAGTCAATGCCAGGGCGTTCGGCGTCGACCCCGAAGGGGCGCGGGGGTCGATCGCGATGCCGATCGTCTCGACGTTCTTGCCGGCCTCGGTGTCGAACACGGATACGGTGTTCCGGTTCGCGTTGGCGACGTAAAGCACCTTCCCGCCGCGAGCCAGCAGCATCTCATTGGGGTGCTCCTGGCTCTCCCAGCGGGCCTTCTCCTCGCCCGTTTTCGTGTCGATCACGGCGACCTTCGCCTCGGCCCAGAGGCTCACGTAGAGGCGGCCCTTCGCTTCGTCGAGAGCGAGCCCGAACGGGTAGGAAGCTTTACCGAGTGGCCATTCGCCGGTGAGCTTGCCGCCGCCGGTCGTGTCGAACCGGGCGAGGGTGTGGCCGAAGACGTTGGCGGACCAGAGGGTCTTGCCGTCGTCTGAGATCGCCAGGCCGGCGACTCCTCGGCGGTCGTCGTTCGTCAAGGGCTCAGGGAATTCCATCGTGACCTTGTTCGAGAGTAATCCGCCCGCGTGGATGAACTTATAAACGACGTCGTCCCACCCGCCGCCCACGTAAAGCGTCTTACCGTCCTTCGACCAGACGAGCCCCGAGAACGCCTCCGGCATGGCGACCCTGCCGATGACCGTGCCTTCGCGCGTGTCGACCGTCACGACCTCGTGCTCGCCATAGCCGGCATGCAGAACGGCCAGGATGGGTTCGCTCGGATGAATCGCCGATTGCACGGGGAAGTCGCCGAGCCGAGACTGCCGGCCCGCCGGGTTGAGCGACCAGCCGTTGGGGAGTAGGACCGTCCCCTCGCGAGTCATCCCGGGCCACGTGGCGTTGCCTTTGGCCTTGGCAGGGGCGGCGGTTTGGGCCGGGGAACTCCGGGCTAAGACGGTCGCGGCCAGAGCCGAAAGCACCGCGAGCCTTAGTGAGAAGGTGAGACGCATCATGAGGCCGATTCCTGGTTTTGGGGCGGGACGGGCGTGGGTTGCGCCGGCGATCGTCGCACGAACAGGATAACCCGTCGTTAACGCCTCGGCCACCGAACCCGTGTCTTCCATCGGAATCTTCGCAGGAGTCTCACATTCGCCTGGAGATCTCTTCTCTTCCCTATTTTGAGTTCGTTCTGAAAAAAGCCGGAAGACAGGAGGCGGTTCGTCGGCGTGGCTCATGATTGATTCCGGGGTGGTGTTGGTTTTAGCCCCGGAGAGGCGTTGGTCAATTCGCCAGGGGCGAGTGGTCGCGGAGGGAGGGCTGTTTCATTTTCGAGTTGGAGTTCTCAAGATGCCCGATGCCCGATGGTCAATGACCAAGAAATCCGACCGCGATCATCCCCAGATCCCTGAGTCTTCCTTCGGTCATTGACCATCGGGCATCGGACATCTCGGTTCATCGAAAATGAAACAGCCCTGTGTGCGAAGATATCTTAAGCCTCGGGGGGAGGAAGTAGAACGCGTGGCAGCGTAAAGACTTGAAGCGTTTGTCACCCCTTCGGAGCTTGGAGAAGAGGCCAACCCGGAGTCCATCGAGAGCCTACTCCTACCCAACCTCTTTCACTTGCTCGGCGGTCCGCCGGGGCCTCCACCGATCGAACCACCCGGGCCGGGTCCGCCCGGTCCGCCCATCCCCGGTCCGCCGGGACCGGCCATGCCGGGTCCGCCGCGATGTTGCTGGTGGCAGGACTGGCACGACTTGCTGAGGACCTCGTGGGCGACTTTCGCCGCGGCGAGATCCTTCGCCTGCGCGCCCTTGTCGAGGTCGTCGGCCGACTTGGAGTAAGCCGCCGTCAGCGAAGCCCACGACTCCTTGCTCCCCTTCTTCGGTTCGAGTTTCGTCATCTCCGCGGCGAGCTGGGCGAATTCCTTGGCCTGGGGCTGGATGGTGTCCCACGGGGCCGGCTCGGTCGCGAGTTCCTTGCCGATCAAGGGGGTCAGTGAGTTCGGCCCCTTGGCGACCTTGCCCATGATCGCCTTGATCTCGGGGTTTGAACCTCCGCCACCCGGCGGAGGGGGACCACCTGCCGGCGCGTTGGCCTGGTCTTCGAAGCCGCACCCCGCCGCTACCAGCAGGGCGACCGTCGCCAAACGAACCCAAATTCTCCGACATCTCACTGAGCGCATTTCGGACACTCCGTAAAGAAACGTCAACGTTTCAAAGGTCGAACATCACACCGCGGACCCACGCCGGCTTGCGAGCAGGTTTTCAGAATGAGCGTCGAAATCCTTCAACTGAGCCCGACGACTTCGACCCCGCGAACGGAATTCCGCTCGCCGGCGAGTGTCCCGCAAGCGGCCTGGATGTCTTTGCCCCCGGAATAACGCCTGACCACGGGCTGGCCGACGTATTTGGTCAACGCGTCACGGAACGTTCTCAATTCCTCGTCCGAAGGGGGCGAGAACTGGCCCGTCGGGTCGGTGACGTCGATCAGGTCGAGCCGGACGGGGGTGTCGCCGATCAAATCGCCGAGGGCTCGGGCGTCGTCATCCGAGACGTTCGTTCCGGAGATGCAGACATAGGAGAGCATCACCCTGTCCCGCCTGGCGAACGCGTACCGTCGCGCGGCGGCCATCACGTCGGCGACCGGGGTTCTCGCCGCGATCGGTACGAGCCGGGCACGCTTCGCGTCGGTCGCCGCGCCGAGGCTGATCGAGAGGCGAAATCGATGCCCTTCGAGCGTATAGCGGTCGATCTCGGGGACGAGTCCCACTGTACTAATCGTGATCGCCTTCGCGGCGACCGCCCCGGCGTAGGAACAGCGGAGCAACTCGGCCGCGGCGATCACGCGGTCATAGTTAAGGAACGGCTCACCCATCCCCATGAAGACCACGCCCGTGACGCGCCGCCCCTGACCGCGGGCGACGTCGCGGGCCTGGATCCACTGGTCGAGAATTTCCCAGGTCGCCAGGTTTCGACGCTTGGTCATTCGCGCCGTCGCGCAAAAGGCGCAGGCCATCGCGCAGCCGACTTGCGACGAGAGGCATAAACTGACCGTGTCGGTCCGGTGGAGGGGGATCAAAACCGTCTCGACGGCCAGGTCGTCGGCAGTCCGGAATCGGAGTTTCTGGAAGTTGTCGCTGGGAGACGTCTGGATGGCGTCGATCGTCAGTCTCGGCAGGGAACCGATCGCCTCGCCGAATCGTTTCGGCACCTCGAACGACCGGCCCCACTCGGCGGCGTCGTGAATCCCCCGGCCGATGATCGCCGAGTAGAGGCGTCTCACCGCGCGGTCATCGACGCCGTACGTGCGAGCCCAGGTCAGAAACGATTCGGGATTCCGGTCGCGTGGGTCCACTTTTGGGGAACTCATTCCTGAACGAAAATATCGTTGACGGCGCGTCGAATAGAATGAATAGGGAGACTTCCGCAACGTTCGCAAGAGCAAAAAAAATACGATGACGGCGGCGAAAAAAATTTTGAAGGACGTCGTTCCCTCGTCAACCTTTTCGAACCGCCGTACGTAGGAAAGGGAGCCGCGACCTTCGACGCGAACGGGGAAGTGGGCCGGGTGCGATTAACTTCGGTCCAGCGGTAGTGATTTTATTTACAACCAAGTGCTTATTGACGGAGTCAATGACCTCATGAAACGCAATGTCTTGTCGTGGGCGGCCCTCGCCGTCTCTTCGGCGGCCCTTCTCAGTTCCTCGGGCCTGATGCGGACGATGCCGGCCGCCCCAAAAATCACTGCCGAATCTCAGAAGGCCGCTCAGACTCTTT
This sequence comes from Isosphaeraceae bacterium, assembly GCA_043738665.1. Classification (GTDB taxonomy): domain Bacteria; phylum Planctomycetota; class Planctomycetia; order Isosphaerales; family Isosphaeraceae; genus JAYUFP01. The sequence goes on along the minus strand of JAYUFP010000964.1, from coordinate 2,306 downwards.
CCGAGGCGTTCAACACGGTTTCGGAATTCGCCAAGCCCTCGGTCGTCCAGATCAGTGTCGAGCGGAAGGCCGCGGCTCCGAACGTCGGTCGCAACGGCAGGCGGATGCCCTTCCCCGGCGGACAGCAAGGCGAGACTCCCAAGGAATTTGAGGACATGCTCCGCCAGTTCCTGCCGCAAGGCCCGGGACAAGGCCGTCCTGAGAAGGAGCAATTCGGGCGCGGCGTCGAAGGCGTCGGCTCGGGCTTCGTCTATGACGACCGCGGTCACATCTTGACCAACAACCACGTCGTCGACAAGGCCGCGAAGATCGTCGTCACCTTCCACGACGGCGTCGAAGCCACGGCCACCGTCGTCGGCACCGACCCGCAGTCGGACGTCGCGGTGATTAAGGTCGATAACACCAACTATCGCCCCCTGCCGAAGGGCCAGAGCGCGAAGCTCAAGGTCGGCGACCTCGTCATGGCGGTCGGCTCGCCCTACCACCTCGACCAGTCGGTGACGACCGGGATCGTCTCGGCCACCGAGCGGAACAGCGTCGGGATCAACGATTATGAGTCGTTCATCCAGACCGACGCGGCGATCAACCCGGGCAACTCGGGCGGCCCGCTCGTCAACATGGACGGCCAGGTCATCGGCGTGAACTCCGCGATCGTGAGCGGTGGACGCGGCAACGACGGCGTCGGCTTCGCGATCCCGATCGACATGGCGGGCGCGCTTGCGGACAACCTGATCAAGAATGGCAAGGTTCTTCGATCTCGGGTCGGCATTGTCCTCGATCCGCTCTCCCCGGTCATCGCGAGACAGCTCGGCTTGAGTCCGAAAACCAAAGGCGTCGTCGTGGGTAACGTAGTGCCCGGCAGCCCTGCCGATAAGGCGGGCCTGAAGCAAGGCGACGTGATCACCGAGTTCAATCGCATTCCCGTGACGAGCCGACCGAACTTCCGACTCGTCGTCGCCTCGAGCGAGGCGGGTCATGAGATCCGACTGAAATATTGGCGGGAAGGGAAGCAGCTCGAAACCTCGATCGTGCCGGCACCTTCGGAGGAAGTGGTGTTCGAGCAGGAAAAGGCCAAGCCCAAGGTCGCCGAGGAGAAGGTCAAAGACGCCCCCAAGGCCGATTTCAAGGGCTTCGGCCTTGAGGTTCAGCCGGTGACCCCCGAACTTGCCCAGCAGTTCGGTTACGACATGGACGTGAAAGGCTTGCTCGTCGCCGAGGTCAAGGAAGGCAGCCCTGCCGAGGCCGCGGGCCTGGAAGCCGGACTCTTGATCACGAAGGTCGTCAAGGACCAGAAGGTTCAGACGCTCAACTCGATCAAGGAGTTCGAAGTGATGGTCACCGGGGCCAGTGACCTCGCCGTCTTCGTCGAGACGCCGAAAGGCGGCGGGCACTTCATCACGCTGAGCAAGCCGACCAAGGATTGATCCCTCGATCGGTTGCCCGTGACTTGGGAAAAAAAGCGAAGGGCCGGTCCTGATGACTCAGGACCGGCCTTTCGTATTTATCGAACATCCGGACCGACCCGAGTCCGGTGGTTGATTCAAAGGGTGACGTCTCACATTTGCCGGGTCGCCACGGTGGCCGAAAGTTGTATCGACGCGGACCGTCCGTGAAGTTCTGGAAAAAATCGCCCCGCGCGCCGATCTCGCGACTCCCCGGGTTCTTGAGCCGAGTCTGCCGAAATTCCTGAAGATCCCGGCTGAGAAATCGTGCAAAGTGATGTCAGGGATGCCTTCAGTGGTTATATTATGGAAATGCGGTCGGGAGACGTTGGCCGCGTGAGGCAAGGAAGCGAGTTCGTCGGGTCGTGGGCGTGGACTTGAGCCCTGACTCAAGATTTCTTCGAAACGCGATCGGCAACGACGTGCCGCCACGATCGGCGCTCTTGGGGTTTCCGCCGAGATGATCGACCACACGACCAATCCCGATACCACGGATGCCGAGCACTTTGACCTTGAAGTCGCCCCGCGCGTCCGGGGGCTTCCTCCGTACTTGTTCGGCAAGATCAACGAGCTGAAGTACCGCAAGCGGCGGGCGGGGATCGACGTGATCGACCTGGGGATGGGGAACCCCACCGACCCCCCCGAAGAATGGGTCGTCGATAAGCTCTGCGAAGCGGCGCGAGACACCAAGAACCACCGCTACAGCGTCGCGTCGGGGGTGTACAACCTCCGTCGAGAGGTCGCCGCTCGCTATGACAGCCGGTTCGGCGTGACGCTCGACCCGGACCACGAAGTCGTCGCGACGATCGGGTCGAAGGAAGGCTTCAGCCACATGTGCCTGGCCCTCCTTGGGCCGGGAGACAC
>JAYUFP010000963.1:0-8888 GCA_043738665.1 Isosphaeraceae bacterium | reverse complement strand
AAGATGCCCGATGTCCGATGGTCAATGACCGAGAAATCCGACCGCGATCCTTCCCCGGATCCTCGAGTCTTCATTCGGTCATCGACCATCGGACATTGACCATCGGACATCCCGGTCCATCACTAACGAAACAGCCCTGTCAAGGATTCCGCGGGGCATTCCCTGCCGGCTTGGGGCCGAGCCCCTTGAGGAGTTGATTCCCCAGCCCTTGAAGCTGCTTCTCGACCGAACCGCCGTTGCCCCCGGAGGGCGCGATCTTATCCATCAAGCCCGATGCATTACTGGAAAGCTCTTTCTTGAGCACGTTCCCGGACATCTGCTTGATCGCCGCTTGAAGGGCGCGCTTGTTGATCGTGGGGTGCGAGACGGTGCCGCCGATCGGGACGACGATCGTGGTCACCCCGAGTGTCTTGTCCAGGCCGGTCTTGATTCCCGGGATGTTCGCGGCAACGGGGAGGGTTGCCTTCATATCGAGGGTCTCATCGAAGCCCACCGAGCCCTCCATTGACAACTCAGAGTCGCCGCCGAGGGGAATCTTGAGCCCCTTCTGGACCACACGGCCGTTGGCGATCGACAGTTCCACGGGCTGCTTCAACTGGACCCCCGGATTGGCGCGCCGGCCTGTCAGGGTCAGGAGTTCCGTCGCGAACGGTCCGGGGGCGAAGACGACGTTCTGGAACTCGAGCTTGCCCGTCAGATTCGTACGGCGGCTCACCGGCCCCGTGATCGGGAACTCGGCCTGGCGGACGTCGAGCGCGACCTTGCCGTTGACGTGCGTCGCCTGGTTCAACACAGGGGCGACGAAGCTCAGCACCCGCTTCGAGACCTCGTCGTTGATCTCCACCCCGTCCAGGTTGGAACCCGGGGCCAGCAGGAAGGCGATGCCGTTGACCTCGTCGACCGAGAGCCCGGGCTTCAGGTCGACCTTGCCGTTGTTCAGAGACGTCACGATCGGGTCGATCGTGGTGTTGCCATTCGCACACCGGAATACGATCGGCGCGGCACCCATTCTCAGCCCGAAGGCATCCGCACTTGTCAATTCAATGCCGATCTCGGCGTCAAGCCCCTTGAGGATCGCGGCAAGCGAATCGCCCGAAAGCGGCCCCTTGACGTGGAATGGACGGGAGCCGCCCTGGAGCCTCGCGTGCGGCTCCAGCATCTCCGCCACAAGAAGGTTCACCGTCTGCCAGTTCGGCGAGAGGGTTCCTGAGAGGTCGGCGGCCCGCTTGCCCATCGGCTCGCCCAGAGTTCCCGAGAAGTCGGCCGCGGCGTAACGCGTGGCCAGCTTGCCGATCTCGAACTTGATCTGGTCGGTCGTGGTTGCGTAAAGGGCCTGGACGCTCAGGACCGCCGCCCCTTCGGACTGTCGCCTCTTGCCGTCGGAGCTCGGCCGCGAGAGGTCGGGCGTGTTGACCACGAGCCCGATCTTGAGGGCTTCATTCTCCCCGGGTGCTACCGCGAGGACCACCGACAGGCTCCCCCCGAACCCCGAAGCGGGCCTGGCGTACCAGACCTCCATGGCATGTTCCAGTGCCCAGATGTCACCGGTCAACATGATCTTGCCGCCCCGCTCCTTGAGCGGGAGCTTGCTGTAGCCGCGGACGGTCAGACCTTCGGGCGAGATCGCCACGGGACTTGTGATCCCCGGACCGAGCGGGAGCGGCGTCAGGCTCACGACTTCGCCGTCGAGGTCAATCGTCCCCTTCGCGGCCAGGGCGAGACTGCCTTCCCCCTTGGCCGCGAGCATGGGGTCGACGGGACGCAGCCAGAGCCGCAACTCATCAAGGGTCATCGATCCCATGCCGCCGGACTTCGGAGTCCAGCGCCCTATCAGACGGGCGTCGGCCCTGCCGTCACGTCCCGAGACGGTGAGTGGGACGGAGGCGGTGGCGCTCCCGCTTGTCACGCCATCCTTCACCTTCGCCGCGACCGCCACATCGTCCTGGCTCGACTTCAGGTTGACCCGGGCGTTCTCCCACGCCTGCGGCATCCCCGCCGCGTCGGCCGGGCCGCTGATCGCGGCGTCGAACCGGACGCTGTCCCGGACCAGTGGGGCGGTCGTAAGTCCAACTACCTTCAGGCCTTTCAGCTCGGCGGCGTAACGCCCGACGAACGTCGCCCCGTTCTTGCGGAGGTCGCCGGCCATCCGGCCTTTGCCCGCGAGTTCGACCCCGTTGAAGTCGATCAAGTCGCGGAGTTGGTTCTCCAGGCCCGCAAGGTCGACGTCGCCCGTCAGCTTGACGCCATGCGCAAGATCCCCCGATCCGTTGAGGTCGAGGAACGCAGCCTTAACCGTTAGGCCTTCCAGCTTGACCACCTCGCCGGTCCGACTCACCTTCAAATTGAGGTCGGCGGGAGACTTCAGGGCGATCGCCTTGCCCTTGCTCGCGTCCTTCGCGATGAGCTCCGAGACGTTGGCCTGCACCGAAAGGATCTGGCTTTTCGTCTCCGCGTTGGTGGTCGCCACCGCCACGATTTTCGCCGAGCCCCGATCGAGGCTCAGGCCTTCGCGAAGGTGAAGGGCGTGAGGGGCTTGCTTCGAGAGCGCCGCAAGGTCAACCTTGGCTTCAAGATGCGCGTCCGGGGCTGCCAAAATCCCCGATGCCGATAACGATCCCGTGGCACTCAGGGTCGCGACCGGGGACGTCAGGCCGAGCCGCTTGACCGTCCAGATGTCGGCCGACTGGGCGAGTTCCCAGGCGCCTCCGACCGAATCAAAGACGATCCGGTCGCCCGAGAGCGCGGGTCCGTTCGCGTCGAAATCGAGGAACTTCGCCTCGCCCGAAGTCGACCAATTCCCTGCCAGCCGCTTCACGACCAGGATGCCGTCGAGCTTGCCACGGGCCTCGACTCCCGACGACGTGAGGGCGAGCGGCCAGCGCGTCCCTTTGAGGCCAAGCTTGATGTCTGGGTTGGCTGCGGCGTTGAGGTCGTAGTGGACGTCGATCGAGAGAGTTTCCGACGGGTCGCCCGCCGGGGGCTGGGCGAGCCTGATCCGTACTTCCGCCAGCTCTTTCGGGTCGGCAGAAAGGATGACTTCCATCTCCATCGATCCGGCCTTGATCGGCTCGATCAACTCGGGACTCTTCAACGTCAGCGACCCGTTGACGACCCGGAGCGTGACGGCGAGAGGAGTTGAGGCCGCGGTCGGTTCAGAGGTCGCGGGCGCTGTCGTCACCGGCTTCGGCGGCATCAGGGCGTCGATGAGGTCGATCGACCCGTCGGCCTTCCGCTCGATGTCGACCGCCGCACCGTCAACGGTAAGGGTTCCGAGGTCCGAGTGATTCCTCGCGAGGGCGATCAAGCCACGGTTCAAGACGGCCTGACGGGCGTCGATCAAGGTCTTGCCCCGGGCATTCGTGAGGGTCAAACCCTGGAGTCGGATCGACCCGGTCCAGGCGAGTGAGATGCCTTTGATCTCGACCGTGCTGGGGGAGAGTGCCGAGTTAACGGCCCGAACGATCGCCAGACGCGCGGGCGGAGTGCTCGCGATCCAGGGCAGCGCGGCGATAGCGATCATCCCGAGGATACAGAGTATTGCGAATCCGCGCAGAAATCGGCGCTTGAGGCTGGTCTTTTGCTTCGTCTTGCGGGGCGTCTGGCCATCCATGACGACAGGCTCCCGGGGTCGTTCACGAGATTTGAAGCGAATCAAACGAGACGGGAAAGCACGGGTTCGTGCCGTTCCGGCCGCGTATCATGCCCGGAAGGCCGGAATCTGGCAATCGGAGTTGGGTCACGGAACGGGGCTTCAGGGCCGTTTCGTTTTCGATGGACCGAGATGACCGATGATCGATGGCCAATGACTGAAGGAAGATGAAGGAATCTGGGCAAGATTCCCGACATCGACGCCGTGATGATCGGTGGCTGGCCTCAATGACCGAAGGAAGACGAGGGAATCTGCGCAAGATCGCAGTCTCATTTCTTGGTCATTAGCCATCGGGCATGGGACATTCCAAGAACTCCCTGTCGAAAATGAAACTGCCCTTGGTCAGGGATTCGGACGCATGTGGGCGGGGGTTGGCTTCGTTTGGGGATTCACTCGTTCCTTGGCTCAGACCCTTGTCGGGACTCGTTGGGTTCGTTTGGTCAAACGGCCGAGGCCGGATACGAACTCCTCGGAGACCTCGGTGGCTTCGTTTCGGGATCGACTTGTCGGGCCGTCGGCGGGACTCGTTGGGTTCGTTTGGTCAAAATGCCGAATTCGTACTCAGACGCCCCGCCCACCTCGGTGGGTTCCTTTCGGGAGATTCCTTGTCGCCGAACCGAAGAATTGCTTGGCTTCGTTTCGGGAATCCGGTTCTTACGGGTGATATGATCGGGATCTCGGTCTGGGGGACTCGAATTGTCAAAGAACGGAGATTGCACAAGAGGCCATTGTCATCATCGAAAAATGGCCCGGTATCGTCCTCCCAATCCTTCAAAATATCGGCGCTTTTCTGAGAGTCTGTCCGGGATGTTTCCCGGAGAAAAACGATGGCGGATGACAAATGGCCGATGACCGATGCGAGAAAACCGACGGGAAAACGCCGCATTCGCTCTTTCCGATCCGTCATCAGCCATCCGTCATCAGCCATTTCCAAGCCAATTCCCTTCCGGACAAACTCTGAGTCGACATACACCCATTGACGTCACCTCAAGGAGTTCTCGATGCGAAGGCGATTTCCTGTCGGCAAGTCCCTGGTCCTTGCCCTATTAATCCTGCCGACCGCACGCGCCGAGGACGCTCCGCTTCCCGGCACCAAACCCCTGACCATGCAGGGCGACATCGCCGCGCAGCTCGTCGAGGGGGTGGACCGATTCCTTTTGAAGAAGACGGCGGAGTCGGTCGCCAAACGGGAAAGGCACTGGCACCGAGATTTGAGTTCGCACGAGGCTTACACGAAATCCATCGAACCGAACCGGAAGCGGCTGGCGCACATTCTGGGGGTGCGAGACGCACGGATCGTTTTCGATGCCCCGGAACTCGTCGCGACCGCTTCGCAGAGTGAACATGTCGGCTCTGGAGACGGTTTCGACGCATTCGCGATTCGCTGGCCTGCGTTTGGTGACGTTTATGGCGAAGGGCTCTTGCTCCTGCCCAAAGGTGACAAGCCGATTCTGGCCGACGTCGTCGCGATCCCCGACGCCGACCAGACTCCCGAGCAGATCGCAGGACTGATGCCGGGTGTTCCTCCCGAATCGCAATTCGCGCGAAGACTCGCCGAGAACGGGTGCAGAGTCGTCGTGCCGGTGTTGATCGACCGCAAGCTTGAGGCTCGAAACGGTCGATCGAAATTAACGACCCGCGAATACCTTTATCGGCCCGCCTTCGTGCTCGGCCGACACCTCATCGGGTATGAAATTCAAAAGGTTCTCGCCGCCGTGGATTGGTTCTCGAAAGACCCGAAGGCGAAAGAGTCGAAGCGGAAAATCGGGGTGATCGGTTGGGGCGAAGGCGGGTTGATCGCGCTTCACTCCGGAGCGCTCGACACCAGGATCAACGCAGTGGCGGTGAGCGGTTATTTCGGCCCGCGAGAAGGCGTCTGGCAAGAACCGATCGATCGGAATGTCTTCGGTTTACTCGACCAGTTCGGCGACGCCGAGATTGCGAGCCTGATCGCTCCGAGAGCTTTGTATATTGAAGAAAACATCACGCCGGAAGTCGTCGTCGCTCCCGGAAACGGCGGCGGTCCCGGAAAGATCACGACACCGAGTCACGACGCTGTGTTCGCCGAATCAAACCGCTCCCTCCAACTGTTCGAAGGCTTGAAGCCGAACCCCGTCACTCAAATTGGCACTCACATCCCGGCACCGACCGCAGCTCCTCCTCCGGTCGATCCGAAGGCTTTTTATACGTCGCTCACGGCAAACAACATGCGGGCGATGGGGGTCGCGCCCAAGTCGGTCGGTGAGGCATTAAACCCCGCCCCCCGACAGGCCCGCCAAGCCCACGAAATCGACCGCCACAACCAACAACTCCTCGTCGAGAGTTCCTACGTCCGCGCCGAGTTCATGAAGGGGCTCGACACGTCCTCTCCCGAGAAGTTCGCGAAGTCGGTCGAGAAGTACCGCGATACCTTTCGAGACGACGTCATCGGCCGCTTCGACGACCCGCTTCTGCCCCCCGACGTCCGCTCGCGACAGGTTTACGATCAGCCGGGGTACAAAGGTTATGAAGTGGTCATGGACGTCTTCCCCGACGTGATCGCTTACGGGATCTTGCTCTTGCCGAAGGGGATGAAGGAGGGCGAAAAGCGCCCCGTGGTCGTCTGCCAGCACGGTCTGGAGGGACGCCCGCAGGACGTCGCCGACCCCAAGATCAACAGCCCCTATTACAACCAGTACGCCATCAAGCTCGCCGAGCGTGGCTTCATCACGTTTTCACCACAGAACCTCTACATCGGCCACGACAAGTTCCGCACCCTTCAGCGCAAGGCGAACCCGCTGGGCAAAACCCTCTTCTCGATCATCGTCCCGCAGCACCGGCAGATCACCGATTGGTTAAAGACGTTGCCGAATGTCGATCCGTCGCGGATCGGTTTTTACGGGCTCAGCTACGGCGGCAAGTCGGCGATGCGAATTCCTCCGTTGGTGTCGAACTACTGCCTTTCGATCTGCTCGGCCGACTTCAACGAATGGGTCTGGAAGAACGCGTCAACGCGAAGCCCGTATTCGTACGTCTGGACTCCAGAGTACGAGATCTTCGAATGGGATCTCGGCTCGACGTTCAACTACGCCGAGATGGCCGCGTTGATCGCCCCTCGTCCGTTCATGGTCGAACGCGGCCACTTCGACGGGGTCGCGCCCGACGAGACGGTCGGCCACGAGTTCGCCAAGGTCCGGTTCTTCTACGAAGCGAAGCTCGGGCTGACCGACAAGTGCGAGATCGAATGGTTCACCGGCCCCCATACCATACACGGGGTGGGGACGTTTGACTTCCTCCACAAGCATCTTAACTGGCCGAAGCCGGCGAAGTAGTTCAAGGCTTCCGCGTCGAGGGGGGAGCCGTTTTCCGGCGTGGGGCGTTTGCATCGTTTCCAAGGGTCGGCGAAGCGACTCCTTTCAAGGTGTATAAACGGTTCGACGGAGTGAGCGCTTCTTTGAAAGTTTCGTAGTGCCGGCCGACCGCGGTCCGGAACGTCGCCCGAAGACGGCCGGCACAGCCGGCCCTACGAAGCAAGCACCTCCAACGCGAAACACGTACGAACCCCTGGGCGACTTACCGTCGCCCCATCGGGGCTGAACGAGGCGCTCACTCGGTCGAACTGTTCGCATGCCTTGAAACGGGTGGCAAAGCCGAGCCTACGGATCGAAATCGGCTCATCCGACCAGCGTCGGCTCACGCGTTTCCGCGTAATGTCGGGTGATCAGGTCATTTTGAATCCAGAGCAACTTCTGGAACGCCCGCAAGGTCCTCACCTCGACCTCGCGATCCAGGCCGAGTCCGAGGATCGTGGCGGTGAACGCGTCGGCGACGAAACCCATCAAAGCATTCATCTGCACCAGGGGAACGTTCAACTCCTTCGAGCCCGCCCCGGAGGTGTGCATCTTCCCCACCATATCGAGATAGATCGCCATTTTCGTGTCATACTCCCGCGTGACGAGGCTCGCAAGGTATCTCGCCAGGTGTTCCTTGCGGTACTTGATCTGGTCGTGGTCCATCGTCAGTTCGTCGAGCGTCTTCGGAACCTCGCCGACGTAACCGTCCTGCCTGGGCACGAAATGCCGCCAGGTGGCGTCGTAGGTGTGGAGCTTTTCGTAGACCGCGTCGGCCAAGCCCGGCACCAGCGGTGCCAGCGCCCCCGCCGCGCCATGGATCGCCGCAATGTCCTCAGTGCCGAAGCCCATGAATTCCGCAAGGTACTCGAACCGGTATCCCAGGTCCGACTCCAACCGATTCTCATCGATAAATCGCATCGTCATTCCCTTCATCGTTGACCACCCGGCCCGCACGCGTGCCGCGCCCGGACGACCGGGAACCTCTTGACTGGTCCGACCCGCTACAAGACAATTGGACCATCTTATCCGATATTGAATCTAGCGGTTCTTAATTGGATGTCAAGGTCTCGTTTTAGAATTGCGTGGTGACGCGATGTTTTCTCAGACGGTGGAATACGCGTTACGTGCGGTCGTTTATCTGGCAAGCCAGGGGCCCGATGCGCGAACGACCGACCAGATCGCGACGGCGACGCGGGTTCCCAAGGCTTACCTTTCCAAGGTTTTGCAAGGTCTGGTGAGGACGGGGATTGTGAATTCTCAGAGGGGGATCGGCGGGGGGATCACGCTTGTGAAGACGCCGGCCACATTGACGATTCTGGAGGTGGTGAACGCGGTCGAGCCGGTCGAGCGGATTCGAGTCTGTCCGCTCGGGATCGAGTCGCACGGGTCGCATCTCTGCCCGTTGCACCGGAGGATGGATCACGCGCTGGAGCTGGTGGAGAACGCGTTCCGTTCGACGACCCTTTCGGAGTTGCTGTCGGAACCGACGAAAAGCGTCCCACTTTGCGAGTTCCCGGAGGTCGCGGCGAGGGGGGGCGCTTCCTCCTCTTGTCGCTGAATCCGCACATTCCAAAAAATCGGACAATTTCTCCATCAAAAGTGTTGACCGATTCCGATGTTGCCGACGTATCATCTTGCAGGGCGAGTCTGTCCGACCTCACAGCCGTGGACTTTTCCCTTCGTTTCGCGAAAACCGTCGGTCACAATGTGTTTTCCGGGACGTTTGTAAGGTAGGGTTGTTTGAACAACGACAGGGCGCAAGCCGCCGCGGGGGGCCGTGGGTTGCTTCACCTGTCGAGGAGCGGCTGGAGGGTGTCGCCCTCCGGCAACATCGGGACGGTCATGTCGCCGTCGATGCGGCATGGCCATCGAATCGACCCACCCCCGGGGGGTGGGTCGTGGTGTCA
>JAYUFP010000962.1:0-2919 GCA_043738665.1 Isosphaeraceae bacterium | reverse complement strand
TCTCGCGACGCAAGGCCGCAAGTCCATTAATCCGAGCGGTTTACGGGTAGCGAAAAGTCCCTAATTGTCAGCCCTTCAAGTTTGCGTAGGTCACGACCGGCATCGGCCATCCGAAGCACTTGACTTCGAAAATGAAACCGCCCTGAGCAATGTCGGACGTCTTATGATGGATGACGGATCACGGCACTGTCCGGCGTCTCGTTTTCGTCATCCGCCCTTCGCCATTCGACATCTCAAGGCGTGAGTCCGCTGTTCCCGGAGGGAATCGGAGCGGCCCCGACCCGGCCGTTGAACGGCGGGACGTTCACTTTGGGACCCGATCCGATCGTGTCCTGATAAGGGTGAACGGGAGTGCTCGCCGAGCCCATGGGGTAACTGCCCGCGGGGTGATCGCCCCCGCCTCCCGCGAACGGCAGGTAGCGCTGGCCTCGGGTCAGATAGGGGTTGTAATAAGACGGCAGGAAGAGCTGAGTCGGCGGCAGAGCGTTATAGCGTGGGAAGTAGTATTCCGCCACGCGATCGGAGCCCAGCGGCAGCGCGTCGCCGTGATCGAAGTAGCCGTAGCCGTCAGGGTTGCCGTTGCGGAACCCCCAGCCGTAGCCGGAGCCCGGGGCGAGGATCTTGCCGCCGGGGGCGAACCAGCGGTGACTGATATTAATGGGGTGATTCCCAGTCGGCTGGTAATACCCCTGGCCCGCGGTACCGGCTGCGAGGGCCAGCGCCAGTGAGACGATTGTGGACGCCATGGTCATCAACCTCCGTGTCGAACCGGCGCGAGTCGACGCCCAACCGGCGCGAACCTTCCCCGCCCGGCACGCTGTTTAAGCACCTCCAAACTTTACACGCGCGAAGAACCCCATGGCGGGAATTCGACCCCCCGGCGACTTTCGGCCTTCCGCCGGAATCGTTACGATCAAACTCTCGACAGGTCCGGCGGTCGAAACCGACGGGTCGTTTCGCCGTACCGATCGGTGCAACTCGAATGATCGTTCTGATCGACAATTACGACTCATTCACGTACAACCTGGTGCAGAGGCTCGGCGAGATCGACCCCTCGCTCGACCTCTTCGTCGCGAGGAACGACCGGATCACCGTCGAGGAGATCGAGGCCAAGCACCCCTCGCACATCATCATCTCTCCGGGGCCTTGCACGCCGAAAGAGGCGGGGGTCTCGAATCAGGTCGTCGAACACTTCGCGCCCAAGGTCCCGCTTCTCGGGGTCTGTCTGGGGCATCAGTGCATCGGCCACACCTTCGGCGCGGAGGTCGTCCGCAACGACCGGATCATGCACGGCAAGGTTTCGAAGATCCACCACGACGGCAAAGGCGTTTACCAAGGTCTGTCCAACCCCTTCGACGCGACCCGCTACCACAGCCTGGTAATCCGCCCAGGGACGCTTCGAGACGATTTCGAGGTCGTCGCCTGGACCGACGAAAAAGAGATCATGGGAGTCCGCCACAAGACCTGGCCGCTGGAAGGCGTGCAGTATCACCCCGAGAGCTTCTTGACCCTGGAAGGGATCAAGCTCCTGGCGAATTTCATCGGGCGATGAGTGACGATGGTGCGTCTCGAAGGCTCGACACACCCTACTACAACACCTGCCGATGCTCACCATTGACGAAGCCCTGACCGCGGTTCTTGAGCGTGCCGTCGCGTTGCCACCGCGTTCCATCCCGGTCAATCAGGCTTTCGGCCTGGTCCTCGCGGAAGACATCGTCGCCGACATGGATCAGCCTCCCTTCACGAAGTCTCTCGTCGACGGCTTCGCGGTTCGATCATCAGACCTTGCGGACGGGAATACCCGTCTGACCGTCGGCGAGGAAATCGTCGCGGGGAAAACCCCGACTCGTCCACTCGCAACGCTCGAAGCCGCTGTCATCATGACGGGTGCGCCCCTCCCCCCGGAGGCCGACGCGGTCGTGATGGTCGAAAAGACCCGACGGGACGGCAACTTCGTCGCGATCGAAGACGCGAAGGTCACCAAAGGACAGGGCGTACTCCCTCGGGGCAGGGAGATGAAAGAGGACGATGTCGTTTTGACCCGTGGCCGAAGGCTGAACGCCCCGGCGCTCGGCCTTGTCGCGGCGGTCGGGCGGTCGGAGGTCCGTGTTCATCCCCGGCCGAAGGTCGCCGTGGTGACGACCGGCGACGAACTCGTTGATCCTTCACAAAAACCAGGACCGGGGCAGATCCGGAACTCGAACGCGACGCTCCTTCGGGCCTTGGCGACAAACGAATGCGCCGTAGTCGAGGTTTACCCCAACGCCCCCGACGAGATCGAAGCCTTGAAGGAAACACTGACCGCCGGACTCGCCTCCGATGTTCTCGTCATCACGGGAGGCGTTTCGGCGGGCAATCGCGACCTCGTCCCCGAGGCGTTGCAATCGCTCGGAGTGAAGCGCGTTTTCCACAAGATCCGGCTCAAACCGGGAAAGCCGCTCTGGTTCGGAGTCGGCCCGAAGCGGACGAACGGGCTTCCCGGTTCACTCGTTTTCGGACTGCCGGGCAACCCCGTCAGTGGGATCGTCGGGTTCTTGCTGTTCGTCAGGCCCGCACTGAGACGTCTCGCCGATCGCAAGCATGTCATGGAATCGCTGGTAACGGGACGACTCCGGAGGGCGTTCCGGCATCGAGGCGATCGTCCGACCTACTATCCCGCGATCTCAATCCCGACCTCCGATCCCGCGCTCCTTCAAATCGAATTGCTTGACTGGGGAGGTTCCGCAGACCTCAGGACCGTTGCCTGGGCTGACGGATTCGCGATTTTCCCGGAGGGAGATCGCGACTATGAGGCAGGTGAAATTGTCGGCTTCCTGCCTTTGGACTAAGATGCGGTCCGCCGCGACGAATTGACTCAGAGCGTTTCACGTTACGCGAGCGGAGTTTCCGTCTCCGGGAGTGCGAGGCTCCCGCCGAGCG
>JAYUFP010000961.1:0-8914 GCA_043738665.1 Isosphaeraceae bacterium | reverse complement strand
GGTACGATGGCCAAGCTGTCGGTCTCGGCCCTGATGTTCGACTACATCCTCACCGGGCCGATCAGCGGCGTCTCGGCAGGCCAGTACGTGATCGGGCTCCTCGGAGAACTCTTCGGCTTCACCGTCTCGCAGACCCAGATGGAACTGGGCTCGGCGGCCATCGCCATCGGGATCGTGATCTATTTCTGGAGGGTCAACGTCCGCGGCATCCACGAGTCGAGCGACAAGGCCCTTAAAATCATGGGCGCGACGACCGTGATGGGGGTCATCATGGTCGTCTGGTGCCTTGCGACCCTCGTGGCGCACCCTGAGAAAGCCCACCTCCCGACCGCGGTCCCCGACCTTTCCGTCAAGACGGATATCCCCGACGCCCTGGGTCACCCGCTGGACCCCGTCGGCTTCATCGGCCGGACCGGCCTCGGTGAATCCCTGCACGGCATGGCGCCAGGGAACTTCAACTGGCTGAGCATGATCGGCGTGATCGGCATTCTGGTCGCGTTCGGGCACTCGATCCTGGCCATGAGCGGCGAAGAGACGTTGGCGCAGGTCTATCGGGAGGTCGAAAGCCCCAAGCTGTTGAACTTCAAGAAGGCCGCGTTCGTGGTCTTCATCTACAGTCTGCTGCTGACTTCGTTGATCAGCTTCTTCGCCGTGATGATCATCCCCGACGACGTCCGGATCTCGAAGTACGCGGGGAACCTGATCGGCGGGCTGGCGATGAACGTCGCGGGACCGCACTGGGCTCGCCTGGTGCTCAACATCGTCGTGGTGGGCGTCGGTTTTCTGATCCTTTCGGGGGCGGTGAACACATCGATCGTCGGCTCCAACGGCGTCTTGAACCGGGTCGCCGAGGACGGCGTCCTTCCCGACTGGTTCCTCAAACCGCACTCAAAGTTCGGGACGACTTATCATCTGTTGAACATGGTGGCGATCCTCCAGATCGTCACGATCGTGGCCAGCCGGGGGAAGATCCTGATCCTGGGCGAGGCGTACGCCTTCGGCGTGGTCTGGAGCTTCGTGTTCAAGGCGCTTTCGATGTTGGTGCTGCGGTTCAAGCAGCCTGCCCATCGCGAGTACGAAGTACCGTTGAACTTCAAGATGGGCAAGTACGACGTCCCGTTGGGGATCACCCTGATTTTTCTGGTCCTGCT
The DNA here is from genome assembly GCA_043738665.1 of Isosphaeraceae bacterium. Classification (GTDB taxonomy): domain Bacteria; phylum Planctomycetota; class Planctomycetia; order Isosphaerales; family Isosphaeraceae; genus JAYUFP01. The sequence continues at coordinate 7,763 of JAYUFP010000961.1, read as the reverse complement.
CCTCTCGGCGGTGCTCAACTTCCTGACCAAGGAAGTCGCCACCGTCAGCGGCGTGCTTTTCACGGTCATCCTCTTCGTCGCCTTCTACACCTCCGAGCGTACGAGGAAACACCACGGCGCGAGCGGGCATCACGAACACCTTGAGCAGTTCAACCAGGCCCAATCTGAAGAAGTGGACGTGAAATCGCTGGGGATCACTCTCCCCTATCGCAAGCTGGTGGCGATCCGCTCGCCGCATAATCTCTGGATGCTGGAGAAGTCGCTCGCCGAAACGGACCCGGAAACAACCGACGTCGTGGTGATGACGGCCGCCATCGTCCCCCCCGCTTCGGCCGACTACATGCCGACGATCACCGAGGAAGACCGCGCCTTGTTGACCGCCGTGGTGAACCTGGCGGAGCACGCCGGCAAGCCCGTCAAGCCGCTGATCGTGCCCACCAACTCGCCGATCTATGCGCTGGTTCGCACCGCGTTCACGATCGGCGCGCAAGAGCTCGTGATGGGGGCCTCGAACACGTTCGCCCCCGACGACCAGCTCGACCAGGCGGCGCTCTACTGGCTGAACATGAGCAAGGGAAAGACGCTGCCGCTTACCGTGCGCGTTCTCGGAAAAGACCGCGACGTGCGACTGGACATCGCCGGCGGAAGCCAAATCCCCAAGCTCGGAGAACGGACCGCCGCCGCGGCCCGCAGCCTGGCCGACCTCCGCGCGAGCTGGCACGGCGTTCAGAAACTCCTCCTGGCTTACGACGGCAGCAGCCTCAGCGCCGACTTTTTGGACACGGTGCTGAGCTTCCTCGACCCCCATGTGAAGGTGACCCTCGTCGATGTCTCCGAGCAGGTCGGAACCGGCGGCGAAGTCGAGGCGTCCGAGATCATTCACAAAGGCGTCGAGCACGCCCGCGACCTCGGCCGCGAGGTCGATTCGCTCATCCTCAAGGGCGAACCCGGCCCGATGATTGTCAAGGCGGCCCAGGATGGACAATATGACGCCATCTTCATGAGCCTTCGCGGAGAATATCGGGCGCTCGACACGATCGTCTTGGCGACGAACACCCGTTACGTCTTGCAGAACGCGCCCTGTCGCGTCATCCTCGGTTTCGCCCCGAAATCGATTCCGTCTCCGGTCGCCGTCGAAGCGGCTTCGGGGACAGGCCGCTAAGAAGCTGTCCGCAAACGTAAATGGCGAATGACTCATGGCGGATCGGACGGACGATGGGCACCGCCGAATTCGCCGAACTCCCGGACGCGTAAATGGCGAACGACTCATGGCGGATCGGACGGACTGGCAGGCGAGCGATTTCGCGGGAATTCCCGCTTTTCCCTTCGCACCCGTCATTCGTCATAAGTCATTTGCCCAACACGGAAAGGATGCCGGATAGCCTCTAAGAAGACGAGGCGATTGATCGCGAGAGTCGGAATGTAAAGCTTCATTTGATTCGCATAGCCACCGGGAAATTCTCATTCAGGGGCCGGCGAGCGGTTTTCCATGACCCACCCCGAAACCTTTCTCAGGACGACATGGGTTCCAACGGGGCACTTCGAGAATGCTAGCGTCGGGTGATCGTCCTCGAGAGTTGCATTGGTATCATGCCGGGCCGATGCTTTTCGGTGACTGGGGGACGAGCCGGCTCTACGTCCTGGGGCTCGCCTTCGCCTTCACCGGCCGGTCGTCGTTCTGGTTCGTCGCCGCCATGTGCGTGTTGATGATCGGCGTGGGCTGGAGCTATGAGATCATCTGCCGGCTCTTTCCCGACGGCGGCGGGGTTTACTCCTCGGCCAGGCACCGCTCGCAGCTTCTGGCCGTGGTCGGAGGATTACTGCTTTGCGCCGATTACGTGGTCACCGCCTCGTTGTCTTGCCTCGATGCCTTTCATTACCTTGGGTTCAATGAATCCAAGATCTTCGGCCTGCCACTCGACGCGATCTTGACGGCGCTGACGATCCTCGCCATCGGGGGCCTGAACTACTTCGGCCCGAGCAAGACCGGGACGATCGCCATGGTCGTGGCGCTCGCCACCGTCGTGCTGACCCTGGTCATCGGCGTCGCGTCCGTGCCGCACCTGAGTACCATGCGCGTGACCTCTCCGTTCGCCAACGGCGTCGCGCAGTCGTGGATCGGGTTCACCGAGATCGTGCTGGCGCTCTCCGGCGTCGAGGCGATCGCCAACATGACGGGCATCATGGTCCTTCCCGTCGAGAAGACCGCGAGGAAGGCGATCCTCCCCGTCCTGATCGAGATCGTGATCCTCAACCTCGTCCTCGCCGCCGCGATGAACACCCTTCCCGACTCGATCCTGATGGAGAAGGGGGCCGACGGCAAGCTCGCCCACACCGGCGACATGATCAAGGTGATCGCGACCAACTACGTCGGGCCGACCTTCGCCGCCGTCAGCGCCGTGGTTTTCGCCACGCTCCTGCTCTCGGCCGTGAACACCGCCTTGGCCGACCTCGTCTCGATCCAGTTCATGCTCTCGCGCGACAAGGAACTCCCGGCGAGGTTCTCGGGCCTGAACCGTTACGGGATGCCCGTGCTCCCCCTGATCGTGGGGACGATCATTCCGGCGATCGTCGTCCTGATCTTCCCCAACGTCGAGGCGCTCGCCGCCCTTTACGCCATCGGGGTCGTCGGCGCGATCTCGATCAACCTCGGGACGACATCGACGAACCTCGCCCTCCCCTTGAAACGCGGCGAACGCGCGTTCATGTTCGTCCTCACGCTGATCATGATCGCGATCGGCCTGACCATCTGCGTCGAGAAGCCCGCGGCGCGGAGCTTCGCGCTGGTGGTCCTGGTGATCGGCCTGGCGGGGCGGCTGGTCACGATCATCTCGAACCCGGCGCTCCAGGTCCCACGTCGCGGCCGGACGATCTACTGGACCGCGGCGGTCCTGTCGCTGATCGGCGTCCTCAGCGTCACGATCGCCATGGGTGACACGCCGACCGCCTTCGCGCTTTCTCTGGTGGCGGCCCTGCCGATCGGGATCGGCAGCGTGAACGCCCAGAAGTACCGCGCGATGCTCGTCGCCGAACCGACCGTCGTCCCGGCGACGGCCCCGAAAAGGCCGCTGATGATCCAGCCGGGCACGTACACGCCCAAAGAACGGATCATGGTCCCGACACAAGGGAACCCCAAGCTCATCCAGTTCGCGATGAAGGAGTGCCAGACCCGCCAGGCCGAACTCGACATCCTCTTCGTCAGGCACCTCGCCGTGACCCCGATGGGTCCCACCGCCCCCCCCCGGCTCGACGAAGACCCGCACGCCCTGGAACTCTTCGCCAAGCTCCGTGAACAAGCCAAGGAAGCCGGAGTCCCGCTCCGCCTCCTCTACGCCGTGGCGCGCGACATCCCCGACGCCATCCTCGACATGGCCGTCACCCACGGCTCCGATCTCCTCCTGCTCGGCACCACACGCCGCGGCGCACTCTGGAAAGCCATGAAAGGAGACGTGATCCAAGCCGTCGCCGAGCATTTACCCGAGTCGGTCGGCCTGTTAATCCACGCATAACGCCAAGAAATCGTGTTTTGGGAGAAAGCGGGTGGATGGGACAAACAGGGCGTTTACAAAATGTGCGATTCACGCGATACTTACCCGACCGAATGAGTTGTCGCCGTGTTTTGCAAATTTTTACCGCCGACTCGATACGAAAATAAAATAGACATTCTTGCGGCAAAACGTATCGAAAGCTAGAATTCACCTCGTTACAATCACATGCATCGCGTCAGCATTGTCTAAGCGCGGAAGCCGCATTTTCCTCCTCTTGGGGATTGCGACGATTGGGATTTCGGAAGCCAAGGTCAATAAATCCCGCGAGTTGTTCTTCTACGATCTCTTCCGATTCGTTATAGATGGATTGCGAGATCGTCGAACTCGCCGTTCGGTCGCCCAGGACCGAAAATGAGCCCCTCGGCTGGATACGGCAAGGATGCGCACATGACCCTACCGATCATCATCGAACTCCATACCCCCGTCGTCGCGGGTCGGAGAATTTCAAGGCCGAGCGATCAACTTTACCTTGGTCGATCGAACTTTGCTCACAACGGCGTGGTCAATCCACTCGGTTGATGATTCCAGGGAGTTGCTTTTTCCGGCAATCTTGACAATCTCAAAGTCGGTTCGGGTGCGTTTATCTGCATCCGACGACTCCACCCCCAGGAGCTTTATTCGGTGCGACTCTTTAAAGGTCTGACGCTCGTTGCGGCGATGGCGACTGTCTGTGTCGCTCCGGCCCGTGCGACCGTGGTCGTCGATGCATTTACCATAAGCCAACTCACGACACTGACGGGCGTCGGGATCAGTTCGAATACCGCCTCCGGCGCGGGTATTCTCGGCGGCACCCGGACCCAGACGGTCTCGCTCGACGTCGTCCCGCCTTTCGCGGCGGGCGTGGCGAGTGCGGGTAGTCCGTCGGGCGTCTTCTCCGGCTCGTTCACCGGCGTCAACAGCCCGGTCGGCGGCTCGTACTTCGACCTCAGTTACAAGACCAGCGCGATCAACGCCGCGGCGGGTAACGACGGCATCTATTTCACGGCCTCCTCCCAGGCCGGCTCCGTGGTCACGATCACCGCCAACGGCACCTCGACCGCCACCGTCACCGTCCCCGACGGCGTCGGGTTCTCAAACTACTTCGTTTCGCTCGCTTCGTTCACGAACCCCAGCGTCTTCTCGGCCCTCACCTCGCTGGACATCAAGGCCGTCTTCCCGAACGTGTCCGGAAGCGGACCCAGCCTCACGTTCACCGGCCCAATCCTCATCTCGGCCATCCCCGAGCCTTCGGTCTTGGCCCTGTCGTCGGTCGCTTTCCTGGCGCTGGGCAGCCTTCGCCTCCGTCGGAAGTCCTGAACCCCCTTGGGCCTCACGGTCACCGGTCGTCAATCACGCGGGCAGGTGAAGATCTCAAGAGGCTTCACCTGCCCCTTTTTGCCACCGCTCGCCTGGCTTAGTTTGTTTATTTAAACGCGATTCCGTGTCGCCAAACGCGACTCCGCGATTTCAACCATTGAGAATTCCAAAACGTGCGTGACTGACGTGGCGAAAACGAGGGAGTTTTGTCTTGATCTCGGTCAAATAGTGTCAAATTAGGGAGAATGAACACTCGTGTTTTCTTAATAAAGAATCGAGAAAAATCGCGGAATTTATCCTGTCAACATCACATTCGTCTCATTATAGTACGCATCGGCTCATACGAAACCTCACCAACGGGGATGTTCGTTATCTCGTGTTATGGGGATCGATTTTGAGGCCGTTTTGTTTATCCTTTCACTGGAGTCTCCCACCGATGAGAATTTTCAAGGGTTTGACACTCGTGGCGGCGCTCGCCGCTCTCAGCGCCGGTGAAGCTCGTGCGACCGTCGTGGTCGACGCGTTCTCCGTGGCGCAGCAAATCACGAAAACCACACTCGGAAGCACAACCACCAACGCTTCCGGCGCCGGAATCCTCGGCGGCACCCGTAGCCTGACCGTCTCCCTCGACACCCTGCCTCCGTTCGCGGCGGGCGTGGGCAACATCGGCGGCGGTATCTTCTCGGGCTCGTTCACCGGCCCGAACACCCCGGTCGGCGGCTCGTTCTTCAGCCTGGCCTATGCCACCGCGGCGATCGACGCCGCCACGGGCAACACGGCCCTGAGCTTCAACGCCTCGTCGCAGGGCGGGTCGACCATCGTCGTCACCGCCAACGGCACCTCGACCGCGACCATCACGGTCCCGGACGCCCCCGGCTTCCAGACCTTTAGCATCAATCTTTCGTCGTTCAGCAACCCCAGCGTCTTCTCGGCGTTGACCTCGCTGAGCATCAAGGCCACGTTCCCCAACGTGACCGCGAGCGGCCCCAGCCTGACCATCAACGGTCCGGTCATCATCGGCGCCATCCCCGAACCCTCGGTCCTGGCGCTGGGATCGGTTGCGGCCTTGCTCTTGGGCGGCTACCGCCTCCGTCGCAAGAATTGCAACTGAGATCGCTCCGGTTTGATTACAATGCGGCTCCGGGCGGCCCCTCACGACGAAAGCTCGTGGGGCACGCCCGGGCCGTTCGATTTCGAAGGCCATTCTTCCCGTTCTCAGGAACCTTCTCATGCCGGTAGCCGCGAATCCAGTCCGGGTCGGCAGCCTGGAGATCGGCCGGGATCGGCCCTTGGCGTTGATCGCCGGGCCTTGCGTGATGGAGCCGAACGACCTCACCCGCGTGATCGCCGATCGACTCGTCGAGATCTGCTCCAAGCTCAACATCCCCTTGATCTTCAAGGCGTCCTTCGACAAGGCGAACCGGACCTCGAAATCGAGCTTCCGCGGTCCAGGGCTGGAAGAAGGTCTCAAGGTCTTCGAACGAATCAAAGCCGAGACCGGACTGCCGGTCACGACCGATGTGCACGAGTCGATCCAGGCCGCGCCGATCGCCGAGGTTGTCGACCTCTTGCAGATCCCCGCGTTCCTCGCCAGGCAGACCGACCTGCTCGAAGCCGCCGCCGCCACGGGCCGCCCTTTGAACGTGAAAAAAGGGCAGTTCATGGCCCCGTGGGACATGGCTAACGTCGTCACAAAGGTCACGTCGGTCAGCCTCGCAGGGATCATGCTCACCGAGCGCGGCACGACCTTCGGCTACGGCCGGCTCGTGAACGACTTCCGAGCGATCCCCCTGATGCAGGCGACGGGAGCCCCGGTAGTCTTCGACGCCACCCATTCCGTCCAGCTCCCCAGCGCCGGCGCGGGAGGCACCGTCACCTCGGGAGAGCGAGAGATGGTCCCCTACCTGACCAAAGCCGCCGTCGCCGCTGGCACCGACGCCCTCTTCCTCGAAGTCCATCCCCGGCCCGAGGAGGCCCTCTCCGACGGACCCAATGCGCTGCGGTTGGACGACCTCGAAGGCCTGCTGCGAATCTGCCTGCGAATCCGCGAGGCCGTCTCCTGACGAGGTCCGGGCAAAGCGATCAAAACTTATAACATGGGTTCGTTCGGCGCAAACGACCGAACCGATCGTCCGAGCGGCCCTCGCCCCCCGACCCGCTTGGCTTCGTTCGGCGCTTCAACCTCATGCGGTCCCGAAACCCTTCAGTGGCTTCGTTTCGGAAAATCGTGGGACACACTTCGCGCCGTTCAACTCGACCCAGGTTTCCTGAACGGAGTCGGTGGCTTCGTTTCGCGAACTCACTTCGCGGAAACTTGCCCGCGCAGATTCACTTCGGCTTCGTTTCGCGAGGGACTTGGCTTCGTTTCGGGAAACGTGTCCCGACCTCGATCGCACGCCGGAATCGGCTCAGACGTCTTCGGCGTGCGAATTTTCAGAGAACGAAGTGAGGCGAGGCGCGATCGGCAGGGTTCGTCCGCGAGCCGCGCCGTGTTTCGTTCACAATGGGTCGCGATAAATCGGCGACGTTCGGGCCACAATGATCGGACGAACCCCGTCCTTCGATACTATCGAATACGGCTCGGTGATCGGCCCTCGAAAAGCGGCGGGAAATGGGGGATGTCGATGAGAAGAAGGTGTTTCGACGAAACGAGGTGCATACCCGTTGGTGGTGCCCACTGAGACATCACCTTCATGCCCAACTTTGGTTAAAGAGAAGCAAAACCAATTTCCCCATGGAAACGAGCTGCGTCCCGATCTTGTGTTCCCGCCGGTCAGCGCCGCGCTCAATTCCCCCAAGGCCCCTAAGTTGCGGCAACTACTAAGAGTCTGTCCGGAAAGGAATTGGCTAGGAAATGGCTGATGACGGATGGCTGATGACGGATCGGAAAGAGCGAATGCGGCGTTTTCCCGCCGGTTT
>JAYUFP010000960.1:0-2928 GCA_043738665.1 Isosphaeraceae bacterium | reverse complement strand
CCCCCGTGGGAAAGCCGTCTTGGACGCTCCGCGTCCGTATTCCGCGGAGGCCGGACGACGCGGAGCGTCGGGGACGGCATTCCCACGGAGGACCGTGGAAACGAGCCGCAATAGTGCCGGCCGATCCGTGACGGGAACGGCGGCCTGCGCAGCCGGCCCTCCATGGTTTGGCTGATACGCATCAGGTGAAACATCAACGATCTTTTACCCTAAGAACGACTCATGATGATGGTGCTCCTCGACGAACCGACCCTCATCCTGTTCGCCTCGCCTGACAAGCCGCCGGACCGTCTCGAAGCGGTGGACGCGATCAGCGGTGGATATTCGTTTTGCGATGACGACGGCCAACGCCATGTCGGGGTCGTCACGCGGACGGTTGGTCGGTCCTTTCCCACGGAGTACCTTCCGCGCGCCGAGGGGGAGCGGGATGCCACCATTGCGATGGACTCGGCCGACAGGGCAGTTATTCTCGAGCCTAACCTGTGGCATGTGGACCTGGAGTCCTTGCGCCGCCACCTAAAATCTCGCCGTTCGGTTGGAACACGTCGTTTATGAAACACAATCTCCGGCGGCCCCGGCCATGAGGCTCCCCCACATGCGGTTCACCGTGCGACGGGTCATGGCCCTTGTGGCGGTCGCCGCGCTCGTCGCACTGGTCGCGTCGAATCCGGGCCGTCATGACGGAATCACCGATCAGCGCGTGGTCGTCCCCGTCGCGTCTGTCGCCGCCGCCTACGGACTGGGGGCGATGCGTCGGCCCTTGGTGTTTCTTGCTCCTCTGATCGCGGTCTGGATCACAACGCACGCGGTGGATCATCCCACTCCCGATCTTATCAATGGGTCGGCCACCGGCTGTTTCCTCGGTTGGATCATCGGGGCACCCTCCGGCTGGATTTCCAGGCGCTTCACGAAGACCGCCCTCCCCTCCGGACCCGTTGAAGCTCAATGACGGGCAGTGGTGGACGACAAGTCAAAGTGAGCATGATGGACACCGGAGCGCCGACGGGTCAGCCACGGGCGAACGACACGCGGCCGATCATCCTGTTGCCGGGCATGACGGCCGACGGAAGGATGTTCCGGCTCCAGCGTCCTGCTTTTCCTTCGCTGATCACGCCGGACTGGATCGAGCCGCGGGACCGCGAGCCGCTCGGGGCGTACGCCCAAGCCGTCAATGCGTTCATCCTCCTACGAGTCGAAAGCCATTCGCGCGACTGACGGACAGACACGGTTTACAACGACCGCTTCTGAATTCGATTCGAGAGTCGCCGATCGTTCCCATTCATGTTGATTTTTGCACAACGCAATGTTCAAGGATTGCGACATTCCCCCTGCGATGTTGCTTCGTTCGCACATATTCTTAAAAGATCTGGACTTTGAAATTCCGTTCCGCTACCGTCGGATCGCTGCCTTGTGTTGATGTAACAATCATTGCGATCGTGGTGAAAGACAGGAGTTCGATCCCGATGTCCGCTCAAATCCGCCTACGTGGTCTGACGATGATTCTGGGAATGCTTGGGGCCGTCGTTCTGGGTTCCCTCCGGTTGGACGCGCAGGAGCCTTCGAAATCCAAGTCCGAAGACTCGCCGAAACCGGCGCAGGTAAAGAAAGTCGCTGATCCGACGCGACGGGTGCCGCCGTTCTTCGGTCAGATCGGGCTCTCTCCCGACCAGAAGGAAGAGATTTATAAGGTCCGCGCCAAACACCAGGAGAAGATCGAGACCCTGGAAAAGCAGATCGCGGCCCTCCGCGCCGAGATGCTGGTCGAGTGCGAGTCAAAATTGACGGAGGTTCAGAAGAAGTCGCTCGTGGACCGCAGGACGACCGCGGAGGCCAAGAAGGCCAAATCCGCGGCCCCCGCAAAGCCATCGGAAAACGGCTCGGATTGATCGGCGAGAGGCGTCGCGACGGGTCACCTTTGATAGGGGTGGGGAGAGCCGATTGAGTTCGGCCCCCCCTTCCCTCCGAACCGGGCAGGCGGATTTCCCGCGCCCGGCTCTCCAGTCGGTGGTTTTACCTCGAAGAGGATTGACTCGCCGACTCATGGGCTTGCTTCAAGCCGTGGAGCCCTTGGTCGGCGAAGAAGGCGTTCGGCCGGCGTTGTTGGTCGGCTCCGCGTCCGCGTCCGCGTCCCTTCAGGCCCGAGCGTTTACGGAGCAGGCTTCGCAGTCGCATCCGTATCCACTTGTCCAATGGGAGAAAACCTCCACTTGCGGCCGTGCTTGAAATATTCGAACCAGCCGCGAAGCGTCGGATTGAGCGTGGTGATGATCATGAAGAGGCTGTCGCCGGAAGTCCGCGGCGTCTTCGCTCGGATCGTCTCCTTGAACTTGTCCAGGCTCTCGGGACGGGGACGGCGGGGGCCGCCCTCGAACCGATAGCCGAGAAAATCAAAGGATTCAGCCCCGGCGTCGATGATCCGCGTCTTGGTCGGGTGCAACGTCAGGCCGGCTTGGGCCGTCCATTGTTGAACCATTTCCAAGGCGCGGGCCGCGTCCTCCGCACTCCGACACGGGAGCACGAAATCGTCCGCGTATCGCACCATCTCGACGCCCCGGTCGGCCATCATATGATCGAGCGGGCGAGGTCGATGTTGCTCAACAGCGGGCTGATCACCGCCCCCCGGGGCGTCCCCCGCTCGGGCGTCCATTCCTCCAGGCCGTCCAAAACGCCCTGGTTCAGGAACGCGTCGATCAGATTCGGCACCTCCCCGTCCGACACCTTCTTGGCGACGAGCGCCGGCAAGCGGTCATGTGGGATCGTGTCGAAATAGCTCTTCAAGTCGGCATCAACGACATGCGTGTAACCGGCTTTGAGCAACTCGTCCACCCGCCGAAGTGCGTCTTTGCAGCCCAGTTTGGGGCGAACGCCGTAGCTCCGCGGGGCGAAGTCGCGCTCGAAGATCGGTTCCAACACCTGCCGAAGCGCCGT
>JAYUFP010000959.1:0-8965 GCA_043738665.1 Isosphaeraceae bacterium | reverse complement strand
GCGACGATTCGTAAGATCGTCTTTGAAAATCCGCTCGCGTTTTTCAAGCAGTGCAAGCGGTTCAAGCCGGAGAAGTTGCGGTCTGACGGATGACCAATAACCGATGGCCGAGAATCCACGATCCCGATCGGTCATCGGTCATCCGTCATCCGTCATCCGTCATCCGTCATTGGTCATCCGTCATCGGTCATCGGTCATCGGTCATCGGTCATCGGTCATCGGTCATCGGTCATTGGTCAATATCGGACCTGCCAGACTTCAAGCTGGTTCGTCACGTCGTTGACCGCGGCGACAAGCGCTTTGTTTTTGCTGAGATATCTGACGGCGACTCCGAAGGCTCCGCCGGCATTCTCGTTGATCGAGAACTGGCCGATGAACTTTCCTCGACGGGTGAACTCGACAAGCTCACTCGGCTGATTCGGGTCGGCGTTGTTTCCGTCACTGTTCGCGACGATCAGGTTGCCGTCGGGGGCGAAAGTCAGGCCCACGGGTCCGTGAAGGTGGACGGTGTCTTGGTAGATGAGCGTCCCGGTCCCGTGGTCGCTCCGGAGCCTGGAGGCGTTGTGAATGGCATAGACTGCGTCGTCGCCGCTCGACGCGACGTAAAGCGTCTGGGATTTCGCGTCGAAGACCAGGCCCGCCGGTCCGAGTTCGATGGCCCCGGCGTCGCCGCGGTGGGTATAGCCGGAGGCGATCTGGGTGGACGCGAGCACCTTGATCGCTGTCCCTGACGATGGCACCGAGAGATCGATCCGGGTCACGGTGCCGCTCAACACGTTCGAGACGTAAATCTGCGCACGCGACCCGTTATCGTGGACGGTCAGTGACCAGGGTCCGTTCAAGAGTGCCGGGTCGGAAAGCTGCGTCACGAGATTGCCGTTGCGGTCGAGCACCAGGATCTCACCTTGGCCGACCGTGTTGGGCGTGCCGTCGGTGGTCGGGACCGCGCCGACGAGCACAAAACCGCGCTTCAAGACGGAAAGCCCGTTCGTCAGTCCGATCCCCGGCGGCCCCTGATAAAAGAGCGAGGTCGTGCCCGCGGGGGTGATCCGGACGACCGTGGTGCCCGTGCCTTGAAGGTTGTCACCGTTGTTGAAGTTGCCCACGAGAACGTCGCCGGGGTTGAGCGGCCCGCCCTTCGCAAAGCCTTGGGGAACGAACGTCACGCCGTAAGGATTGACGTCGCCGTTGGAAGGGATCGTCGTCGCCGTCTGCAACCTGGCGGTGGCGAGCTGAGCGATCGTCGGCACGATCGCCTTGTGCATCGTGCTGAGAAGTGCGCGCGACTCCAAGCCTTCGAGAACCGGTCGAGCCGCTCGAACACGATGCGCATGCAAACGCGTGGTCATCAAAATGCCTCCTCTTAAGTTGCCACCGCGTGACGGGCTTCATCAATCGACGACAACGACCCTGACCGAGCCGGAGGGGGGAAGCGTCCAGCGTGATCGACTGATTTCCAGATTTCAATGAAAAAATCGCCTGACCCAAAATATTTACGGAAACTTCCCATGATCCCCAGCCGAGACAGACAGCCTAGATTAATTAACAGGCGGGAAATACGTTCTCCAATTTCGACCCGTTCGAGTGGCGCCGGTCGGACCCGACCGGCTCTTGAAGTATGTTGGCATCAAAATCGGTAGAGGCGGATCACCGATCGGGTCCGACCCTTGTCAACCGGAGTCGTCGCGAGACTCTATTGCGCGTCGGCCTTCGCCGGGTCCGGGGCCGTGGCCGGCGCGCCGGGCGGGTCGGAGTCGACTTTCGCGCCTTCGGATTTCTTCCAGGTCGTCCAGCACCTCGTGTTGTAGCAGTCGACCATGATGTCGCGGGCCTCGTCGATCGAATCCGTCAGGATCAACAGGTTCATGTCTTCCGGTGAGATCGCTCCAGACGCGAGCTGAGTGTTCTTGATCCAGTCGAGCAAGCCCTGCCAGTAGGATTTGCCGAAGAGGACGATCGGGAATCGGTTGATCTTGTGGGTCTGCACCAGGGTCAATGATTCGAATAGCTCGTCGAGCGTCCCAAAACCGCCGGGGAAGATCACGAAGCCGTTCGAATATTTCACGAACATCGTCTTCCGCACGAAGAAGTAGCGGAAGTTGATCGCCAGGGTCAGATATTTGTTCTCGTGCTGCTCGAACGGGAGTTCGATGTTGCAGCCGATCGAATGCCCGCCGGCCTCGAAGGCGCCTTGGTTGGCGGCCTCCATGACGCCGGGACCCCCTCCCGTGATCACCGCGAAACCGGCCTCGGCGAGCTTCTTGCCGAGGGCTCGGGCGTCGGCGTAATAAGGCGAGTCGTCGGCGATCCGCGCCGAGCCGAACACGGCGACGCCCGCCCCCACCTCCGCCAGCGCGTTGATCCCGTACACGAATTCGCTCTGAATTCGCAACACGCGCCAGGATTCCGAGTGGGTGAACTCACCCAACTCCGGGACCGACGCCGTCGGGATCGAGGGAACGCGGCGGTTGAGGAGCTGCTCGTCCTCGGTCTCCCTCGCCTTCGTCCTGGGGGGGGCGATCTGCGGTTCGAGAATCCTCCGCCTCGCGGCAAGCCCCTCGGGTCCGCTTCGGCCGTTTTGGGTTCCGTCCGTTGTGATGATTTCCTTGCCGTTTCCGGCCCGTTCGTCGCTCGCGGCGCGATCCATCGGCGGTCGCCTCTTCGGTTCCTGTTCGCTTCAACGTGATTTTCAAAGTCGCGGGGTCCGGCTCGGCTATCATCTACGATCCCGGCGCAGACCCAGTCGACGACTCTCCATTCTAGGCTCGGCGGTCTGTCCGGCTCATTTTGGGGAAGGGAATTGAGGAACTCGTCCGCAGATGACGCAGGCGGACGCAGATGGAATTTCAAGAGGAAGACAAAGAGTTCTAGAGAAACGCAGGAAAAAAACACGCTCTCCGATCTGAACCCCTTCCGTCCCGCCTGTTCTCATTCTCTTCATCGGCGTCCCGCCGCGGCATCCGCGGATGAGCTCGCTTCCGCGTTCCCACCTCGGCCATCGTTAGGATAAGATCATACGCAGGCCGCCGCCATTATTCCTCACGCAGCCGGGTTGATCACTCATGGCAAGTTCCGTGCCGATTTCATCGCAATCCTTGAACCTTCCGGCCGATCCTTTCCGAGACAGCCCCTTCCTGAAAGCCTGCCGCCGCGAACCGACCGACGTCACACCCGTTTGGTTCATGCGGCAGGCCGGCCGCTACATGCCGGAGTACCGCGAAGTCCGGGCCAAGGTCTCTTTTCTGGAGCTTTGCCATAATCCCGAGATCGCCGCGGAGGTCACCGTCACCGCGACCGAACGTCTCGGTGTCGATGCCGCGATCCTTTTCGCCGACATCCTGCTGATCCTTCAGCCCCTTGGGTTCGACCTCGAATTCGCCAAAGGGGAAGGGCCCGTGATCCACAACCCGGTTCGAACCGCCGCCGACGTCGACCGCGTCCACCCGATGGAAGACCCCGCGCCGCTCGGCTACGTTTACGACGCCGTCCGGATGATCCGCGCCGCCTTGAAACCCGCCACCCCGTTGATCGGGTTCGCGGGCGCTCCGTTTACCCTGGCGTGTTACGCGATCGAAGGGGGAGGCTCGCGGCACTATGAAAAGGCCAAGGCGTTCATGTACGCGGACTCGGGCGCGTGGGATGTACTGCTCGCCCGCATGGTTGACGCGACCGCCGTCTATCTCAATGCGCAGGTCGACGCCGGGGCGCAGGCGCTCCAGCTTTTCGATAGCTGGGTGGGCACGCTCTCGCCGCGCGATTACGTCCGTTTCGTCCAGCCGCACATGAAACGGCTTTTCGCCAAGCTCAACCCCTCCGTGCCGACGATCCACTTCGGCACCGGCACGAATTCGCTGCTGGAACTTCAGCGCGACGCCGGGGGGGACGTCATCGGCCTGGATTGGCGGGTCGAGCTCGGGCCGACCCGGGACCGGCTCGGGCCCAACGTCGCGGTTCAGGGCAATCTCGACCCCGTCGCCCTCTTCGCCCCCGCCGAGGAACTGAAGCGGCAGACCCTCGGAATTCTCGATCAGGCCGCGGGGCGACCCGGCCACATCTTCAATCTGGGGCATGGGATCTTGCCGCATACCCCCGTGGATAACGTGCTGGCGGTGATCGACCATGTCCGGTCGTACCGGCGGGCGTGATTACTGCAGCAGAGGTCAATGTGCCTCTCAGAAATTGTGAGTTACACTTAACTATTGAAAATCTCGCGAAATTCCGTGTAGTATTATCAAGCGGCTAACGACGTCATGCAATTGTGAGTTGACTCGCTAGGAAAGCCAGTTCGTACTTTATCCAATTCGGTTCGACCAGGTAGACGCAAAGGGCGCCGATGAGCCACGATGAAGATTTTGCTATCAAACTGGCTGCCGCGGTCGATGGTTTATCAAGCACACTTGACGCCGATGTCATCCTGTATCACGGCCCGATCGAACGAGGATGCGACCTACGATTGAATCGATTAATTCGTCAAAAAAGGTCCCGACCGAACTTGGCTCTTTTTATTACAACGGGAGGCGGTGACCCGGATGCTGCTTATCGCATCGCACGGTGCCTTCAATTGTCGTATAAACGATTTTTGCTTTTTGTTGGCTCGTACTGCAAAAGTGCTGGAACACTGATCTCCGTCGGTGCGGATGAGATTGTTCTTTCAGATATGGCTGAACTGGGTCCCCTTGACATACAAATCGCAAAGCAAGATGACCTTTTCGGTCGTGATTCCGGACTAACTCCGGTCCAAGCCCTCGCGACTCTCAAGGCAGAGACGTTCAAAGCATTTGAAAATCACTTTATGGATATTCTCACTAAAAGTGGCGGACAGATTACAACGTTGAGCGCCGCAAGGTTTGCGACCCGACTTACTACGGAATGCTTTTCCAAGATATATCAACAAATTGATCCGATGAAACTTGGAGAATACGAAAGAGCGACGAATATCACCTATCAATACGGAATTCGTCTCGACCGTGGAAATCTTATCGAGGGAGATACTCTTGAAAGATTGATTACAGATTATCCTTCGCACGGCTTCGTAATTGATCGAGAAGAGGCGAAATCGTTGTTCAAAGAGGTCAGAGAGCCAACTATCGGCGAACAGCAATTGATGGACCTGCTCGTTCAACTCGGCGTGGCAATAATGGATAAATCCGAAGAGACGGCTATTGAATTTCTTAGTAGAAGTCCTATGATTCCAACTAAAGGGACGCTACGAGGAGCAAAAAATGTACGAAATCAAAAAAAACGATCAAATGCCAACTTGCCCCACCCCACAGAGGCTTCGCCGGGATCAGATCTCGAAGGCGCTCTTGGACCGAGTAGGCCGAAACTCCCTGCGGAACGTTCGAAGACAATCAAATCGAGAAAGTCTCGACCAAATTCTCCGAAGACAGGCGATCGAAATGGCAAATCAAATTAACCTTGAGTAGGTAATGATTTACATCAAATCGTGCTCGCTGTGTCGACGCCCAGGTTATCCTGGGCTTTTTTTATGAGATCTTGTTGTATGGCGAATTGATGGAATAGGCTTCAGGCGAGCAGGCAAAACCGGACAATATCTAGCTCGCGTGGGCGAGTCTGGCAAAACCGCCGTTGACCGCTAAAGTCGCTCCTTGCTTCCCCAAGGCTCCTGTCGGTTGTAAGATTCGTAATTGGGGACCTGCGACGGTTCCGCGCATTCGTCCATCATCGTGTCAGAAGCACCCGGTCTCGAACCGCCCCCCCGCGTTCGGGCTCGACCGGGTTGCAGGAGTGGCCCTCTTGCCCGAACGCCAGAAGAACGTTGGCGAACGTGTCGTAGTGATCGGCGGCGGTCTGTCGGGATTGACCACGGCCTACCGGATCGTGACGCGCGCCCAGAGGGCGCGGCGGCCGGTTGAGGTCATCGTGCTCGAAGCGAAAGACCGCACCGGCGGGGCGATCTGGACGAACCGGGTCGACGGCTTCACCTCGGAATGCGGGCCGGACTCGTTCATCACGAACAAGCCCTGGGCGGTGAACCTCTGCAACGCGCTCGGCCTTTCCGACCAGTTGATCGGCACCGACCCTCAGCACCGGCGGTCGTTCGTGGTCCGCCAAGGGAAGACATTTCCCGTGCCCGAGGGGTTCGTGCTCATGGCGCCGAATCGCCTCTTGCCGATCCTCACGACGCCGATCCTCTCGTTCCGGGGCAAGATGCGCATGCTCCTCGATCTCGTCCTCCCGGCCAGGGAGGTCGAAGGCGACGAGAGCCTTGCCTCGTTCGTGAAGCGAAGACTGGGGCGCGAAGCCCTCGACCGGCTGGTTCAGCCCCTCGTCGGCGGAATCTACACCGCCGACCCCAACGAACTGAGCGTCCGCGCCACGCTCCCGCAATTCCTGGCGATGGAACGCGATCACGGCGGCCTGATCAAAGGCGCCTTCCACCAGGCGAGAGTCTCCCGAGGGGCGGAAAAGAACGCGTCGGGCGCCCGTTACGGCATGTTCGTGACCCTCGCGGACGGCATGGACACGCTGATCAAGGCGCTCGTCGCCGCCTTGCCCCCGGGCGCCGTGCGGACGAGAACCGCCGTCCGCCGGGTCAGTCGGAATTCGCCGCAAGGGAAGTGGGTCGTTGAACTTCTGGACGGGCCTTCGATCGAGGCCGATGTCGTCGTCCTGGCGACCGAAGCGCACGCCTCGGCCCGGCTGCTCGACTCGGTCGACCCCGACCTGGCTCTGCAACTTCGGGCGATTCCATACGCCTCGTCGGCGATCGTGAACGTCGCCTACCCGCGCGACCAGATCGCGCACCCGCTCGACGGCTTCGGCGTGGTGGTCCCGGCGATCGAAAAGAGAGCGATCCTCGCGGTCTCGTTCCTGAGCGTGAAGTTCCCGCGTCGAGCCCCCGCGGGCACCGCGTTGATGCGGGTTTTTCTGGGAGGGGCGACCCAGCCCGAGTTCTTCGACCGCGACGACGAGGCCCTCCGCGCGATCGTCAAGGCCGAGCTTCAGGACCTCCTCGGCGTTCGAGGCGAACCCGTCTTCTCGGAAGTCGCCCGTCACCCCAGGGCCATGCCCCAGTACACGTTAGGTCATATCGATCGCGTCGAGACGATTCGCCGGAGCGCATCGAAACTCTCCAAACTGATCCTGGGCGGCAACGCCTTCGACGGCGTCGGAATCCCCGACACCGTCCACGCCGCCGACATCGCCGCCGAAGCCGCCTTCAACGCCCTGATCGGCCCCGCCGCCACGGTCGCCGCTTGACGGCTTCGTAAACCTGCGCAAAATTGTCGGCATTTTATTGACCCCTCTTCCCCCTCGTGGGATAGTCTCGGGTCATCGTGTCCTTCGACGTAGTCATGTCCTAATTTCGTCGAGTCCGCGATTGCGGATCGATCAAGACCTTGCGTCGCCTACCTTCCAAGAATCCCCCCACAGTGAGGTGCGCATGTCGTTGCGACGTCGCGGCGGTTTCACCCTGATCGAATTACTGGTGGTGATCGCGATCATCGCCGTCCTGATCGCCCTCTTGCTGCCGGCCGTCCAAGCCGCCCGCGAGGCGGCCCGACGGATTCAGTGTACGAACAACCTCAAGCAGATGGGCCTGGGCCTTCACAATTACGAGAGCATCGCCGGAGTCTTCCCGATCTCGAATTGTCTGGCGGGAACCGGCAACACAGTCGCCTGGACGAACGGGTTCAGCGTCCATTGCCGGATCTTGCCCTTCATGGAGCAAGGGGTCGCTTTCAACGCCTTGAATTTTAACTTCAACCACCTCAACGCCGCGAATTCCTCGGTGGTCGGAACCTCGGTCACCGTATTTCTTTGCCCGAGCGACATCAATGCAAACCGGAAGACTCCCTTTCCCCCGTTCACCGGCTTGAACGCCGTCGCGAGCGTGACCAGCTACGGCGTCAATGAGGGCGATTGGTACGTCTGGAACGGCTTCGGCGGGCCGGACAACCGCGGAGTCTTCGGTCCCAATCGGAGCCGCCGGATCTCCGAGTTCACTGACGGCACCAGCCAGACACTCATGGCGACCGACGTGAAGGTGTATCAACCGCTCTGCCGGTTCACGTCGCTTGCGAACATCAACAACCCCCTGGTCGTACCGCCCCCCACCGCCGACCCGTACACCGCGGCACCGGAATACGCCGGGAATTGTATTCCGGGGCAGTCGCACACCTTCTGGGCCGACGGTAACCTTCACGAGACCGGGATGACCACCGCCTGGCCCCCCAACAAGGCAATTCTCGGCAGGAACGGCCAGGGGGATCTCGACATCGCGTCCAGGCTGATCGTTCAAGGCGGCCCGACCTTCGGCGCGATCACCGCGCGAAGCTACCATCCCGGCGGAGTGAACGCCCTCTTCGGAGACGGAGGCGTTCGGTTCGTGAAAAGTTCAATCAACGGGGTGACCTGGAGATCGCTCGGGACCGTCGGGGGAGGCGAGGTCGTCAGCGGGGACGCGTACTGACTAAACCTCTCGGAGTGCGTGCGGCTTGCCGCCGTTTTGGGATGTGGCTCCAAAGCCTCGGCAAGCCGCGCGCATTCCAAGGGTGCGCCAACGAATTCTGGCGGAGTGGTCTTCGCCCTGAAGGGGCGGCACAGGACAGCCCGGGGCATCGCCCCGGGTGACGAGGCAAGACGAAAGATTTCAGCCCTGAAAGGGCGGAACCTGATCGCCGTGCGGCGACGGGAATTGTCCCGCCCCTTCAGGGCTGAGGTTTTGGGCGCTTCGGGCAACCCGGGGCGTTGCCCTGGGCTCTCCTGTGTCGCCCTTTGGAACGCTGACGAAATAACTTCCCGACTTTTTACCCCGAAGGGGTGAGACCAAAAAGCCCGGGGCAACGCCCTTGTTGTACTACACAAGTCGCAATCTGTTTGGAGCAAATGGTTTAGAATCGGATTAGGGCCACTAGAATCGCTATCGATCTATCATGTTTAGACGTTAGCGAATCGCGATAAGACTTGTTTTCAAGGCTAGTGCGTAAATGCACAATAA
>JAYUFP010000958.1:0-2942 GCA_043738665.1 Isosphaeraceae bacterium | reverse complement strand
CTCAACCCGTGCGCCAGCCGTCGCTTACGGCGCACGGGTTGAGTACAACCCGTGGCACCCGCCTACGTTCTTTAGACCTCCACCCCGGAATCCGTCATGAGCCTTTGTTCTTTGACATTTCCCACGCCGAAGACGTCACGGCCGATCACGGTGATCTCTCGAAGCCATGACACGGTTCCCGAAACGAACCGAACGCCCCGCGCCAAACGAAGCCGATGGCAATCTGTACGGGCAAACTCCCGCGTCGCGAGTTCCCGAAACGAACCGAATCGCCCCGTCCCGAGAATCCGGGTCGAGTGGAACGCCTCGAAGGCTCGGTCGGAGATTTCGCCGAACGAACCCACCGGCGAGTCGCGAGGCCGAGCGGGGCCGAAGCGCCGAACGAACCCATCGCCCCGGCGTCGAACTTCAATGATCGATTTCGGGCGGGAATGTTTTGGCGATCAACCGCCTGCGACGAGCCGGGCCGATTGTCGCGGCCGAAGGTCATTCAAGTCGACGGCCCGATGTTTCGCGAGTAATCCCTACCAGAGGTCCGGCGACGAAACGAAGCCAACCGCGAGGCGATCCAGGTTTCCCCAAACGAACCGAATGTTCAACAATCCCGGCTTCCCTGCGAATCACGGAACGCGCCAAGGCCTCGAAACGATATTGGGGTAAGGAGGCCGGACCTGCGATCCTCTTGGGTCAAAGCGGTCAAAACGGGTCTCGCGACCGCCGACCGTCTCGCGATTGTCGTTGCGGGGTTCCAAGAGTAACGGAGAAAAAACAACGATCTTCACCGATACGCCTGTTCAAACAGCCGATGAGGCAGCCGTACGGAGAGCTGGAAAATGAGTCGACGCCTCGGCCTCATCAAGAGGCACGAAGCGTCGGCGGGGGGAATCGGGGGGTGGGAAAGATCCCGGGCGGGACCATCGGATCAAAATCGAGGTGCGGTGCGAGTCCGCTTCGCACCGATGCGGAGAAGTTCGGTGGCCACCACGGTGAGGTCCTGGTCGGTCGACGGTGTCAGGGCAATCAGGATCGGTGTCGCCTGCGGGCCGGGGATGGAAGACGTCGCGGCCATTGACGGGAGGGACGACGCGGTCGACTTGGATGCCCAGAAACCTGGGATGGTCCGGCCGAGGTGCGTGGCCGGCTGAGCCGAGGGGTGGGTGGTCTTGGTGGGAGCCGCGACCTGCGACGCGCCGGAGGTCGGCAGCGGCAGCGGTGGGTCGGCGATGCCCTGGGGGTTGGCGTTGCCGGCGGCCAGGGCGAAGCTCGTTGAGGGCGAGAGCGAGCCGGAGGTGAGGCCCGCGGCGTTGTCGAACTGGTAGACCCGTTTGGTCCCACTGTCAACGATCCACATATTGCCGACGTCGGTCGGGTCGAGCATGATGCCCGTCGGGCAGGAGCCCGCGCCGGTGATCGTCCAGGTTCCGAGCAGTGAACCCGACGGGGCGTACTTGTAAACCATGTCGGAACTCCCGCCGTCATCGACGACCCAGCGGCTGGTATCATCGGTGACGATGTCCTTGGGACTGTTGCTGAACAGATAAAAGTTTCCGGCCGCATTCTGGCTGCCCGAGAGGCGTCCCGCGGCATTGGCGTACCAGTACACCTTCTGTTGATAGGCGTCGATGATCCAGACGTCG
Organism: Isosphaeraceae bacterium; assembly: GCA_043738665.1. Classification (GTDB taxonomy): domain Bacteria; phylum Planctomycetota; class Planctomycetia; order Isosphaerales; family Isosphaeraceae; genus JAYUFP01. The sequence continues at coordinate 1,305 of JAYUFP010000958.1, read as the reverse complement.
GTGCCGTTGGTGGCGATCCCCTCGACCCGAGCGTTTCCGCTCAGACCGCCGGCGGTCCAGGAGCCGAGGAGGCCTCCGCTGGTGTTGTAGACGTAGACCTTCTTGTTCGCGTCCACGACCCAGACGGTGGTCCCGGCGGCCGTGCTCGCGGCACCGCGAGGGGCGGTGTTGCCGGTGTTGATGGCGTAGTTCTCGACCGAGGCACCGAGCGCGCCGTACTCGTAGGTCCGGTCGCCGCTCGATGCGTCGTTGGGGACGTAGAACTTGGTCGCGTCGTCGTCATGGATCGTGCCGACACCCTGGCCGTCGGTGATCGTCGCACCGGTGGCGTTCGAGAGGTTGAGCGTGAACGTCTCGGTCGGCTCGGCGATGGCGTCGTTGACAATCGGGACGAGGACGGTCTTCGAGGTGATTCCCGGCGCGAACGTGAGGGTGCCGCCCGTGGCCGTGTAGTCGCTGCCGACGAGCGCGGTGCCGTCGGTGGTTGTGTAGTTCATGGTCAAGGGCAAGGTGCTCGGCGTCGAGAGCGTGACCGTGAAGATGGCCTCGGATTCGGTGCCGAAACGGAAGATCGGGTTGATGGCCGCCCCTGGCCCCCCGACGCTCACGTAAACGTCACCGTCAGGTCCAAAGACCAATCGACTCAGATATGTCATGCCTCCACTTCCAGCAGGCACGTAATCATCGACGTAGGTGCCGTTGGCGTTGAAACGCAGGATGCGGTTGTTGTCGGCACTGGCGACGTACATCAGCCCGTCGGGGCCGAACTTGACGCCTTTGGGCGAGGCGAGCCCGGCACTGGCCCCAACACCCGCATAGGCACCTGTCTGTGCGTTGTACTTGAGAATCCGGTTTGATCCGGTGCTTGCCACGTACAGATAGGTGCCACTGGGGTCGAACGTGATCCCCTCGGGCCAGCTCAAGCCGTGGGAACCGGACGTGACATAGGTTCCGAGCGGTTGGCCTGTGGCGCCGTCGTACCGAACTACGTTGAAGCTGTTCCGCCCGGAGACGTAGAGTTCGGGGATTCCGTCACCGTTGGCGTCTGGGCCGAAGGTCAGACCGTGAGGGCCGTCGATGCCGGCGAGTGCGTACTCGGCGAGGACCCGATCCTTGCCCTGGCAGAGGATCAGGCCGATCGTCGGCTGATCGTCGGGGTGACGGAGCCTGTCGTTGATGACGTTGCAGTAAAAATTGAGTTTGCCGGCGTACTCCGGCCGGAAGGGGCCGGTCTTCAGGTCGATGACGACGAACGCCCTCAGTTTCAGGTGGTAGAAAAGCAGGTCGATGTAGAAGTCGGTTCCG
>JAYUFP010000957.1:0-8974 GCA_043738665.1 Isosphaeraceae bacterium | reverse complement strand
TCTGTCCGGGAAGTTTCCCGGAGAAAAACGATGGCGGATGACCAATGGCCGATGACCGATGCGAGAAAACCGGCGGGAAAACGCCGCATTCGCTCTTTTCGATCCGTCATCAGCCATCCGTCATCAGCCATTTCCTAGCCATTTCCTTTCCGGACGGACACTTAATGATTTCGGTTCAACCGACGCCGTGCTTCCTTTCCGGATCGCCGTCGGGGAGAAGTTTCATGAAGACCCTGCGCCCCCGGCCCATCACGATCGCCCTCGCGGCATGGATGATGCTCGCCGTTACCGGGTGCAGGACGGCAGGCATGGGGAACCTCGCCAAACAGCCCAGCCTTTTCCCGACCCGGACCAATGAGACCGCGGCCGAACTCCTCGTGGAACACAACCGAAACGCGTCGCAAGTTCAGTCACTGGAAGCCCGTCCTCAGATCGCGTACAGCGATCGGATCATGGCCGGGGGTGTGGGCGGGAGGATGTCGCTCGAACGTCCCCGGAATTTCAAGCTCGAGCTCACAGCCGTTTCCGGAATGACTGACGTCGCGAATATCGGCTCGAACGACCAGGAGTTCTGGTTCTGGGTGAAGAACGCCAAGGAAAAAGCGGTCTACTATTGCGATTACGACGAGAACGGTGAGAGCCCCCTGGCCGGAAGTCTCCAACCCGACTGGATCACCGAGGCTTTTAGCCTGAAGGTCTACACCGACGCGGAGATGGCGTCGATGAAGGTCAAGCCGGGGATCGTCCAGGGGTTCCTCGTGCTTTCGCAGACCCAAAAGACCCCACGAGGCGAGACGGTCGTCAAAGAAATCGTCCTTTCCGAGGCGACCCACCGGATTCGTGAACACCGCGTGTATTCAGGCGATCGCAAGACACTCCTGGCACACGCCACGATCACGGCTTATCTGGAAGCCCCGCTGCCGAGCCCACCCGACGATGCGGACGCGGTGGTCGAGAAGGTTTTTCTTCCCAAGTCCTTGAAGATTGAATGGATGCTTGAGAAGCTGTCGCTCGACATCCTGATGAGTCAGATCGTCGTGAACCCAGCCATCGATGATAAGACACGGGCGTTACGCTTCGTCGAGCCGAGCTTCAAAGGCTATTCGCGTAGGAACCTTGCGGAGCGCGAAGCACTCGCGCGTCCCGGAACTTCTTCGCCCACCACGACGATCCGCGAGACGATGCCCGCCCCTGCTCCTCGAGTCAACCTTGAAAACCCTACCCCACTCGGGGTCAACCCGGCGAACCGAACCCGGCGCGACGCGGTCGCGTTGATGGCCGATCTCCCCACTCCACGACCTGTCGAGATCGAAGCCGTTGTCGGACCGACGATTCCCACCGTGAACGAGCCGCGACCTGGATCGCTCGACGGCCGTCCGGGTTGGCGGAACTTAATCGAACGCTGACGGGATCAGGATCCTCGAAGAATCGACCAATCGCACAGGCGGTGGTGAAGTCGCACCGGAACTCGCACGTTGGCGCGTGGGGTGGATCTCAAACCGCCCCCTGCTCGGCCGTCCTTCGCAGTTGAGCCCTGGCCTTCGCCAGGATCGGCCCCACGGAATTCTCGGCGATTCCGAGTTGCTTACCGATCTGCCTGTAGTTCAGATACTTCAAGTGATAAAGGCGGATGACTTCCGCCTCGCGTTGCGGGAGGTTTTCGAGCATTCGCTCGACCTCTTCACTCGTGGCGATCACCTCGGCCTCGGTCGAGGCTTCTTCGCCCGTGATCGCCCGGTGCGCCGACATGTGGCCGAGCTCGGCCTCACGTTGGCGCTTGATCACTTCCTTCACGCAGATCCGTCGCGCGACCACCGTGAGGTAAGTCGGCAACGAGCTCGCGCCTTTGAACTTCCGGAGCACGGCGTAATCGTCGTCGACGGCCTCCAGAAAGATCTCGGCGGCGATGTCTTCGATGTCGGGGGTCGTCAAGACGATACTGCGGGCGTGAGACACGTGATGGATCACATGATAGATCAGCCCCATATAGCGGTCGACGAAGTCGTTCCAGGCACCGGGATCCTTCCGCAGGCAACGGTCGATCAGCTGACGGTCGATCTCGCGCAAGGGCACGGTGAGAACTCCTCGCAGACGAGCAAAGTGAGGCGTCGTTGTCTCCCCAAAAAACGAAAACGGGGAGATGCGCAGACTTCGGCCTGACCACGCCTTTATTCTCTATTTTACCACCTAGACGCGGCGGGGCAAGAAATCAAATCTCATCACACCAAGGTTGCATGCAGATTTCCGGGAGATTACCCCGTTAGTGAGCCTTGCCGGATCAACCCCCGGCCGGTGACGAGCGGATGTCTCGCCCAGACTCACCGACACTCCAAACCCGAATCGCCGGAAATCGGGTTTGCCATGGATCGGGTCTAAGTTACGCTCCCTTGAAATCGAAAAGTCTGGGAAGGAGGAGAGACCTTTATGAACGACCTCGCATGGCATTGCCCGACTTGCCCGGGGAGACTCGAAGGTTCGCCGCACGCCTGGAATTGCATGGAATGCGGCGCTAACTTTCGGGCCTTGCGGGGCATCCCCGACCTGCGTACGTCCGAAGACCAGTACCTCTCGAACGCCAAGGACTGGGATATCGCCCGGAAGCTCGACGCCGAGTTTGACTCCCGCGACTTCCAGGGACTTCTCGACCTCCACTTCGACCTCTCTCCCGAGGTATCCTTAAAACAACGCCAGTCGCAGATCAACCACATCCGGACCGCCCCCGGGCGGGTGACAGCCTGGCTTGACGCGGTCGGGAGTCGCGAGGGCGTGATACTCGACCTGGGTTGCGGAAGCGGCTCGTTTCTGGCGGCCGTCGGTAAGGACAGGCGAGATCTTGCGGGAGTCGACATCGCCATGCGCTGGCTGATCGTGGCGCGTAAGAGACTCGATGAGGAAGGCCTTGGTTCAATCCCGCTCGCCTGTGCTTGTGCCGAGCGAATACCCTTGCGAGAGAACTGCGTGGGGACCGTAATCGCAGGTGACGTCATCGAGCATGTCGGCGATCAATCCGCCACGCTTTCGGAGGTTTTCCGTGTCTTAAGCCCCGGCGGATCGCTTTTCCTCGCCTCACCAAACCGGTTTAGTATGGCTCCAGAGCCGCACGTCGGAGTCTGGGGCGTGGGCTTCTTGCCCAGGCGAATGATGGCCGCTTACGTCCGCCATGCGAACGGGCTCGATTTTCGAGGCATCCGCACGAGGGGTTATGTGGGCTGGCGGTCGCTCCTCCGTCGGTCGCCGTTTGGCAGCGGGAGGATCTCCGTCCCCGCTCTTCCCGACTCCGACCTTATCCACTTCGGCTCGGTGAAGCGATCCGTCGCGCGGGCTTACAATCGCGCGGTCACGATGCCGATCGGTCAAGCGATGGCGAAGGTGATTGGACCCTTGTTCCATATGGTGTGCGAGAAGCCCAAGCACCACTTATCCAACCCAGCCACTCGCCGAGACTCCATGCCGTCAGTAAGAGCACCGTTGTCGGCAAGGTATCAAGGAATTCCGCGAGGAACCGGCGACGACCGAGCATCGTCGCGAACAGGCGGGCGAGTTGGGTGATAAGGATGACCGGTCCCGCGACGCTCGCCAGGAAGCGTAATCGCCACCCTGTGTTCGATAAACGTCGCCGACCGTAGTCGAACCCGAAACGATGTCGGTCGCGGACCGCCTCGGCCAAACCGAAGTGGCGGACGTGGTATGCGGGAGACGATGCGAGTCCCGCGCTGAACGGCTGAAGCGACATGACTTCGGATTCGTGGATCTCTTTGGGATCGAGGTGCGCGGCCAATCCTCGACGGATCGCGAAATTGTTGCCCGCAAGCCGCGTCGGGGGGTTTGTCCGTCTTTCGGGTAAGAATAAGGCGTATTCGCAGAAAAACACGGCCCAATCAACGCGATCGAGCCCCATGAGGGGCAAGACAGGACCTGTTGCAATTTGAACTGACGAATCCCGAAAAACGTCGAGCCAACTTTCGACCCACTTCTCTGCGAAACGGCACGAATCCTCGGTGAAGACAACGATTTCACCTGCCGATCGATCGAGGCCGAGGCGACGAAGGCCTGGCACACCTGTCCGCGGCTCGGCGTTGATCCACTCGACGTGAGATGCCCTGGACTCATTCAGGGTCATTCCCCGAGCGGCGACAATCAGGACTTCCACGTCGTCCCGTCCGTCGAGATTTATCGAATCGGCACAAGCCAGGGCGGCCGTCATCGAATCCGTGGCGGCGATCACGACGCTCAATCGCGGCCGACCGCGGCTCACTCGACGTGTTCCAGGCTGGAACCCGGCCCGATGAGATAGCCAACCATCTCACCGAACGCCCCGACCGTGAGGAACAACGCAACGACCGGGCTCACGATGAGGAATCGTCCGAGATGACGCTTCTTGGCGAACACCGTTTTCGCGACCCGCGCCGTGAGTAACGCCGGAAGGGCGATCGAGCCTAACCCATAGATCAGCCGCTTAAACCACGACTGGTCGACCCGACGCATCCCCGCATAAGACCGGGCAAAGTGGTATCGCTGCGTGAGAAAATACCCGAATCGAAAGGGTTTGATGTGGTTCACGACCATTGCGTTGGTCGACCCGATCGGCACGCCGTCGGCCCGAATCCGAGCGTTGATCCAAGACTCCCACTTGCCTTCGTCGAGCAAGCTCGCGTGCCTGAGCAAGTGAGGACGCTTGTACGCGATGTTGTTTCCGGGAAGGTCGGAGGATTCCCCTTCGGCGACCGGCGCCATGTACGGGGCGTACTCGCAGAAGTAGACCGCCCAGTTGATCAGTCCCTTTTCGCCGTTCTCGACCGGCCCGCCGACCGCCCCCCACCGTGGTTCGTCGTGCATCGCCAGCAACGATTTCGCCCAGTCCGGCGCGACCCGCGCATGGTCCTCTAGAATCGCCACGATCGCCCCGCGAGCCTGCCGAACCCCCTGATAGCGGAGCCTGGGAATCGGCATGCGCTCGGATTCGACGATGACAACCTCGTGAACTCGAGACGCCAAAGCAAGACGAGTCTCACTCCCGAGCGTCTCGACGACGATGACTTCAGTTCGTTGCCGCTCGGGAAGGGCGTCAAGGGCGTCGAGCGTCGGTTCCAGGACCCCAAGACCGTTCACGGACGCGATCACGACGGAGAGGTCGGGCGCTCTTCGAGAAGTGGTTGTCGCGAGAGTCTGCATCGGGAATCCCTTCCCCATTTTTCCTGATCGAGTCGAGTGCCGCGGCACACATAAGGCGCGATCGGGATCGTATCGGGAAAGTGCCGAGACGACAACCGGAACCGGGCTCCGAGCAAGTTCCTCTTTCGAGAATCCTGCCCGGCTCCCGAGATCCCCGACCATCGTGCGCGATATGAAGGGGGAGTGAATCGCATCACCCCCCCGTCGCATTCATGGGAAAAGCCTACGAAGCCTACTGGATTCCAGCGGCCGGACTGTCTGAGGTCCGTTCGAGGTTGACGCGAATCCAGCCGGAGGGGTCGAGCGGGGAGACGTTGCGAATCGCAAAGCCTCGGAGTTGGAGGTTGCTGAGCGGTACGTCGATCGGTTGACCCTGGATCTTGGTCCGGATGATCCCGATTGCGAAGACGCTCGTGATTGCGTTCAGCGGGGTGGCCTTCGATTCGTCATTGTCCACGGCGTAGATCTTGACGTTCGGCCCGGCGTCGAACCCAACGACCTGTCCGCGGAACCTCAACGGTTCCTTCTCGGTCGCCGAATCGACCTTCATGGCGATGGAAATCTCGACCTGGGGCGAAATGATTCGTAGGACCTTCGCGGGCTTGCCGCCGATCCCTCCCGGCGGCGCGGGAACTTCGATCTGGAAGTCGTTGATGAGGGCCACGAGGTTCCCCTGGGCGTCGGCCGCGAAGTCCGGGTTCTTGGTCGGTCGCTTCACGCGTAGGGCCAGGATTTTCGGGTCGTTCTGGGTCCGGGCCTCCTCAATCGCCTTGAGGAGAGTGGGGTAGTCTACATTCTCCGAAAGCTTAACTGCGGAGCCCGGCCCGGCTCCCGCTAAGGGCTTCTGAGTCACGATGAGAAGGTTCTGAATACCCTGAACTTTCTGCGATTGGAAGTAGCCGCGGGCGAAGTTGCTCAGGATCGAACCGAGATGAAGGTCTGCCGAGACGCCCCAGTCGGGTCGGAGCATACTCAAAGGCTGGGGCGCATAAGCCCCGACCTGTTCAGCGGCATTCAGGAACGAGATTTTGCCTCCGATCAAGGCGTTTTGAGGAAGCGAGCGGAGCGAAAGGCCGTCAACTTGCACGTTCTGATAGATTGCGCGGCTGCCACCGACGAGAATGTGCGAGAGATTCGCGTTCCGCTGAGCGGCTTCCCGCCCTGTCCGTTCCATACCCTCGTCCATCGCCTCTTTCTCGACGTTCGCCCTCATCGGTCCGATCGCGTTTTCCCAGGCCATTTGGGTGATCCGCTGCTGATTGAACCCGATCAAGGATGCGATCCCGCGCTGAAGTCCTCCGCGCGGCTGCGGGGTCGTGTTGATGTCGGCCCCGACGTTATGCCTGTACGCGGGGTAAATTTGAAGCCCGCTCGGCCGGATGACCGTATAGATGAACAGTTCCGACGCGTCCGTGGAGGTCGCGTTGAACTGGTACATCTTAGCCGCCCGCTTGCCTTTCGGGTCGCTCTGCACCTGCTGCTGGAAGTCCCAGATCGGCGTTACGCTGTTCATTAACTGACTATTGTAAAACGCGATTCCGTCGTCACTTTGCAGCAGTCCAAACCCCGTCTTGGGCCCTGCGGTCACCTGAGAAACGTAACCCTTCCGCACGACCGGCCCCGAAGTAACCAGGTTCACGTTAAAGAGCGGTGAAAGTGTGCTTACGTCGACCGAGATGTCGAGGTTCGGCTGGTTATAGAGCTCATTGAGGGCGGTTTGGAGTTCGAGCGAAGGGCTCCACGCGACGGCCTGATTCTTCGACTGAAGAGCGTTGAGCGCTGAGTAGACCTTCTGCAGCGACCCCTGCCGCTGGGAAACAGTGGCTGCGCTATCATATTTGCGGAGGGCGTCGCCGAGTTCATCGTTGACGAAACGAACCCACTTATCGCGATTCCCCTGGACGTCGGGGCTGGGAGAAGGGGGCAATGTACGGACGCGGTCGACAAGCCGACGCTCGGCCCAGGCGAGGCGGACCCGAGGGCGGAGCCATTCGCGGACCATCTCACGGAGTTCGACCGCAGGCGCCCAGGGTGCCGAAGCGAGTGCATTCGATATTTGGTAAACCTTGTTGATCGCCGAGAGGCGCTCGTTGTCGCCCGTCGCCGAGGAGTATTCCCGGAGGTCGGTCTGGAGGGCGTCGAAAAGGGCATTCCAGCCCGGCGCGTTGGGTTCGTTTGGCGCTCCCGGCGCGGCCCATGCGGCGCGGATCTCGACGATCTTAGCGTCTATGGTGTGGTAGGTCGGGGTCGCGGGGGACGCGCCCCGCGCCAAGCCCGTCCCAACGATGGTTAATAGGCAAACACTGAGCGCAAATCGTCGCATGCTTCCTCCCGGTTGTCGTGGGTCCAAGGCCGGCGGGCCTCGCGCCACGCGCATGTGCCCTTAGCTATCGCACGCGCCGACCCCACGCTTGAACGTATTGGTCGCCCATCTTACCCGGACTCTCCGGTTTTTCCGAGAATCGGGGAAAGAGAGCACGAAAAGATTAACTCACGCGCAAATCCTGACCCGTCGTTTCCAGATTGCCACGAACTCGAATGGAACCTCAGCAGCTTGTATGCCGGAAAGGAGGCGGGACCGAATGTCCACATCGGAAGACTTCTCCACCGTTCTCGTGACTCCCAAGTGCCGTCCCACCGGGCCGAATCAAGCCCACTCTAAGGGTCGTCGAGTCTTTTCCCAGGGGGAAGACATCGGGAACCGATCGAAGCCAACTTCAGACTGGGCAAACTCGGTGGCCGAGGCGACTCGGAGTCGAACGGGGACTTTCCTAGCCCTCACTCGCTTCGGCAATCGGGCGACATCCCCCGTTCGCTCGTGCTACAATCGACCTTCGCGGCCGGGTAAGGATACGGCGAGAACGCCCGAACGCTGCCATTTTCCGCTCGTAATATCTTCGTGTCACTCGATCGAATCGCGGCCCGGGGACGTCGACGCCGCGACGTCCCGGAGGATCTTCCATGACCGGTCTACGTTTCAGGCCCCCGTTCCCGGCGGTCCCGGTATTCTCATTCATCCTTCTTTTGAGTGGCTTGTTCGTCGTCGCCGGCTGTCAACCGGGCACGGAGACGACCGCGACACCCGCTCCCGTCGTTACCAAAACCTCCTCAACAGCCGCCTCGACGAAGAAATCGGCGGACACCCCCAAGTCCAAGATCGTCGGCGACCGGCTCAGCTCGATGTCGACCGAGCCGATCGTTTTGAGCAAACAGCCGGAACCGAGCCCGTTTCGGTTCGCCGAGATCGCCAAGGAGTCAGGGATCGACTTCGTCCATTTCTCAGGCATGACCAAGGAGAAGCACTTTCCCACCGCGAACGGCTCGGGCGTCGCACTGATCGACTATGACAACGACGGCAAGCTCGACATTTACTTCACGACCGCCACCCTTCTGCCCCTCGGCACCGCCGAGAAGGGGCCGAACAAGCTCTATCGCAACCTCGGCAACAATAAGTTCCAGGACGTGACAGACAAGGCGGGGGTTGGATTCAGAGGCTTCTGCCACGGGGCCGTCGCCGCCGACTTTGATAACGACGGCGACCAGGACCTTTTTCTCTGCAACTACGGCCCCAACGTCTTCTACAAGAACAACGGCAACGGCACCTTCACTGACGTAAGCGAGAATGCCGGGATCTCCAAGCCCGGCTGGTCCTCAAGCGGGGCAGTTCTCGACGCCGACAACGACGGCGACCTCGACCTCTACGTCTCCAATTACGGCGAGTGGAAGTACCCCGACGACGACCAGTTCTGTGGCGACGCCGACCGCAAAATCCGGCTCTATTGCTCGCCCCGAACGATCCGGA
>JAYUFP010000956.1:0-2945 GCA_043738665.1 Isosphaeraceae bacterium | reverse complement strand
TGACCGAGGGCCGATGACCGAGGGCCTTTGGTCGTTGTCCATCGGCCATTGTCCATCGGCCATTCCTCTCAAAACCCCTCGGCCACCTCCCGGACGATCTTCCCGGAAGTCCGCAGAAACTCGACGATGCTCCGGGTCTGGGTTCCGCCGCCGTCCATCCTGGGAAACTTGTGCTGGCCGCCGAGCTTGCCGAGCGCCCGCATCCAGGCGTCCAGGCCACCGGGCCGCACTTCGACCATCGCCGGTCGCGGAATTCCCACACCCGAGGCGCGATGAGCCAGGTAATCGGCGTTCCGCTCCGCGAGGTCACGGTCCAGCGCGTCCCGAAACGCCGCCAGGCTGGTCGGGCTTTTTAGGAACTCGATCACATACTGATGATGGCCGCGAAGTCCGTTGAAGACCGGGCCGACGTGCCAGTCGCGGACCGAGGCTCCCGACAGCCTGGAAGCGGTCGCGACCGCGTTCTCGATCTCCTCGCTGATCAGGTGCTCGCCGAACGCCGAGAGAGAGTATTTGGTGCGACCCGTGAACGTGAATAACGGCGGCGAGAGCAACTCGAAACGGACCGTGTCGCCGATCATGTGACCCCAAAGCCCCGCACAGGTCGACACGACAATCGCGTAGTTCACCCCGACCTGGACCTCTCCGAGCCAGTGACGGGTCGGGCTCGTCGAGCCGAGTTCATCGACCGGTACGAACTCATAAAAGATGCCGTGGTCAAAGCAGAGCCTGAGAAGCCCGGTTTCCGGGTCGCCGTAACCGATGAACCCCTCCGAACAGGGGTATGACTCCTGGAGTCGGATCCGGTCATCTCCGAGGATATGCCGGAAGCTTTCGCGGTAGGGCTCGAACTTGACACCACCGTGAACGACCAGTTCGAGCGTCGGCCAGACCTCGCCGATCGTATCCTTGCCGGTCAGGTCGAGGAGCCGCTGGAACAGTGCCAGGAGCCAGCTCGGTACGCCGGCGATCATCGTGATCGGCTCGAAGCGACTGCGTTCGGCGAGGAGCCCGAGCTTCCGATCCCAGTTCGGCTCAAGGGCGAGTTCGAGCGGTGGGAAGGCGTAAGGCCTGAGAAGCTCGTTAAGCTCCTTGGAAGCGATCCCGCTCAGATCCCCCTGCTCCACGCCGGGCGCAGGGCGATCGAGCGCGCTCGAACCCCCCAGAAAGAAGAGCTTGCCGTGGAAGAGCCGCGAGTCAAGACGGGCGGCCATGTGCGACGCCACCATGGTCCGCCCCGCTTTCGTGTTTGAGGCGAGCATGGCCCTCGAAACCGGAATGTACTTCGTCGCCCCCTGCGTCGTCCCGCTCGTGAGGGCGAAATAGGGGATTTTCCCGGTCCAGGTCAGGTCTTCAAAGACGGGGTAGCGGTCCTTGAAGTAGTCAGTCCAGATCTCTTCATAGGTCCGGAGGGGAACGGCCTTCCGGAAGTCGTCGATTTTGCGGATCGAGGCGAATCCGTGGTCGCGGCCGAAGCGGGTGAAGCGCGCCTCACGGACCAGCCGTCGGAGCGTGCGGGCCTGGACGGCGGCTGGGTCGGCGGCTGAGAGTTCCTCGGTCCTGCGCCGGGCGTAGGCGCGGTAGGCGTCGTTAACCTTCGAGCGGACGAGTTGATGGCCTGCGATTCGAGTAAGCACGGGTATCCCGCCGAGAGAGTTCGTTCCGGTTCCCGGGTCATGCATCAAATGACGTCGATCAACCCCCTGCAGAAGTACGCACCCGCGGGGGGGAAGTTTCTCGGCTCGAACGCGAACCGGACGTCGCGGAAGAACTTCTTGTAAAAGCCCCAGTAGACCAGGGGCATTTCCGTGATCTGGTTGAATGTTCCCTCGGGGTCGAGCACAACGCCGACGGCCTTGAAGAGGTCGCGCTGAAGGCCTTTCGGGAAGGACGGCACGGGCAACCCGGAGATTACGTGATCGACCCGCGTGACTCCGCGGTCCGAGAGCATCAACGAGAGGTCTCTCACGTCGCCCTCGATCACTTCGAAATCGCTCCGCGAGTCAAACCGTTCGCGGAGCAGCCTGGCGAAGTCCGGGTCGCGTTCCAGGACAATCACCTTGCATCCCGGCCTTGCCTTCTCGGCAAGAACCCGGGTGATCGGGCCGGTCCCGGCTCCCAGCTCGACGATGACCGTTGCCCGTTCCCAGTCGATGTTCCGCACGGTGGTTCGCGACAGCCAGGGGCTGCTGGGCGCGAGGCTGGCGATCGCCGTGCCGTGGCGGAGGAACTTACCCAGAAACAGGGAGAAATCGCTCATCGTATGGCAGAACCGTTCCGGTCTTGATCGTCACGTAGCGGGGCCGATGCTCGTACTTCAAATCTTCAGACCCCGTGCGAAATCACGACCGACTCGACACTTCGTCGAGGAACTTCGCCGGGTCGAGGTCCGCGGGGACGCTGCGGAGCTTTTCCTTGAGGAACCGGGTGACGAGCTTGTTCACCAGGCGTGACTTCTCGATCTGGGGAGCATGGCCGCATCTGGGGATGACGACCTGCCGCACCTTAAGGATTCGTTCGGCCGCTCGGATCGAGCCGTTCACATCGGAAAGCACCTGATCCTGGTCGCCCCAGATCACCAGGGTCGGTTGACTCACCTGGTCGAGAAGTGGGGCCACCGAATGGCCGATGGTACCGCGGAGAGTTCGGAGCACGCCTTTCTTCCAGCGCCTGTCCTTGAACTTCCGCTCGACTGCCGCGACCAACTCATCACTCGCGAAATGGGGCTTGTGAAAGACCGACTTTACGAGCGTATCGTACTGGCTCCGCTTCACTCCTTCGATCACCGGGAGGTTTTCGTCACCGTGCAAACCCGAAGGGCAGAGCAGAACCAGCCGGGCCACCTTCCTCGGGTATTTGACCGCGTAGGTGAGCAGGATTTGCCCGCCGAGGCTCGACCCAACTAGGTTGTAAGGAGGGCGCTGAACGTATTCGTCGAGGTAGTT
>JAYUFP010000955.1:0-2946 GCA_043738665.1 Isosphaeraceae bacterium | reverse complement strand
GGTGCCACGGGTTGTACTCAACCCGTGCGCTGTAAACGACGGATGGCGCACGGGTTGAGTACAACCGTATGTGTGTGGCACCCGGATCGGACCTCCGGTTCGGCAAACCTGAGACACCACCCCGCAATCCATCTTGAGCCCTCTGTTTTTTCCGAGTCTCCGACCCGAGAGCACTGACCGATGCGTTTTTGTCCGTATTTCCGCGTGATTCGTTGCGTAGTGGGCTTGTTCGCACTCCTTCTCTTCGACGCGAAGCCGACCTGGGCGTGGGGGCCGCGCGCCCATCGGGTAGCCACTCGGGTGGCCTACGACCGTCTGACTCCTGCCGCGCGCGAGGCCGTTCGCGAACTGCTTCACGAGGGCGATACCCTCGTCAGCATCGCCGGTTGGGCCGACCAGGAAGGCCACGACGCCGTGCCCGGAAGCGCCAACTGGCACTTCGTGAACGTGCCGATCTCCGCCGCGAACTACGACCCCAAATATTGCGGGGCGGGCGGCGGTTGCGTCGTCGAGAAGATCAAGCACTATCGCAAGATCCTCGCCGATCGGAGCGAACCCAAGGCCGAGCGGACCCGCGCATTGCTGTTCCTCGTCCACTTCGTCGAGGACGTGCATAACCCGCTCCACGTCGGCGACAATCACGACCGAGGCGGAAACCTGACGCAGGTCCAGTATTACTCCGACCCGGTCGCCACCAACCTGCACAGGGTCTGGGATTCGCAGATCCTCGAAGACGCCGGCAAGAACGATAACAAGTGGGTCGAGTCGATCGAGCCCCTCCTGACCCCGGCCAACATCGCCGCGTGGTCCAGGGGGGACGCCGACACCTGGGCCGACGAGAGCCTGCAGGAGGCTAAGAAGGCCTACCGGAACCCCCCGGGTTCGTCCTCGGGGAAACCGATCACGAGAGGGACCCGGATCGGCCGCGAGTATTCCGAATATGCCTTGCCCGTGATCCGCAAGAGACTGGCACAGGCCGGCGTTCGACTCGCCAACGAGCTGAACGCGGCGCTTGGAGACGAGGCCGCTTCGGACAAGGCGAAGGTCAAGGAGCGAACGCGTCCGAGGGTGCTTGTGCCGGCGGGGCGGCCTTGATCTTATCGGCTTCTTCAAGGGCTCAGGGTGCCATTCCGCGTTTGTCCTGACGCTCCCTTTTCTTTTCGACACGACGCTCGCGACGCTCCGCGGGTGTCAACCTCGGCGCGGGGGGATTCGCCTTGGCACGCTCGGCCATGCTTTGGATCAGGTCGGAGAGCCCCGGACCGACCGTCCGGTCGAGCATGGTCTTTCCCAGGTCTTTCATGCCGAGATCAAACGCTTGCTTATCGATCTCCGGGGCCTTGAGCGTGCCTCTGATCGGGATCTTGATTCGCGCGTCGCCCGCGAGCCCTCCTAAAATCGGCCGCTCGGCCAGGACGTTCGGCAGGATCGGGACGCTGGTGACGAGGTTCATGTTCTGGTCGAAATCGATCCAGCCCTCGATGTCGATCTCGCCGATCTTGCCGATCGGCACCTTCAATCCGCTCTGATAAACCCGACGGTCGGCGATCGTGAGTGCCACGGGCTCGTTCAGGGTGAGCAATGGTCGGTCGTTCCGTCCGGCGACCGCGAGCAGTTCGTTGAAGAGCGGCCCGGGCAGGAACTGGACGTCCTGAAACATCACGTCACCCTCGACCTTGAGGCCCTTGGTTCCTTCACCGCCGATCGGGAAAACCGCCTCGTCAATCTCGGCCGAGATCCGCCCGTTCACTCGCGTCGCGTTGTCGAACACCGGGGCCACGAACGCCAGGACACGCCTCGAAACCGTATCGTTGATCTCGGCATTCTGAAGAGAGGTCCCCTCATGTACCAGGATCGCCGAAGTCTCGCCAAACTTCTCGGCCAGTTTTAGCTCGGGTTCAAGGTGCAACCGGCCGCCGTTGAGGCTCGTGTCGATGGGGTCGATCAGGAACCGGCCTTGCCTGGCCCGAAGCGTGAGGGCGGTCGGACCCAGGATCATCCCATACAGGTCGGCCGAGGTGATCGCGACGCCCGCCGAGCCTTCGAGCGACTTCCTCCAATCGGGTCCGAGTCTCGCGGCGATCCGGAAGTCCTGGGCTTTTCCCTTCACGGTCGCCCCCGGCTCGATGTGACTGCCGAGCCACGAGTTGATCGCGTCCCACTGCGGCGAGACGGTCCCCTTGAAATCGGCCTGCCGGCTTCCGTTTGGTTCCACAAGCTTTCCCGACCCCTGGACCGAGACGAATCGACTTTTCAATGAAAGTTCACTCATTTCAATTTGGTCACGTTTTACGGGCAAGTGGGCGTTGACCGCGAGCCGGAGCGTTTCCCCGGGGTCGTCGCCGTCGGTTCGCGAAAGGCCGTTCAGGTCGAGACGGGCGGCCAGGTCGTGACCGTCAATCGCGGGGCGGACCGATCCCCGGACTGAACAGGAACCATTAAGGCTTTCGGAAGCCGAGCGAAACCAAGGTTTGATCGCGGCGACGGCCGCCTCGAAGTCGAGCCGGCGGATCGTCAGGTTGCCGCCCGAGGTCGCCACGTCCCACTTCCCGATGAGCGAATCCATTAAAAAATGATCGCCCGCGAATGATTGGGCGGACACGTCGACCCGCCCGAGCGTGGCGTCGCCGTCGGAGGTCCAGTGGCCGCCGACGCGTTTGACGTTGACGTAGCCGTCGAGCGTCCCCTTCAGGGTTCCCGAGACCGCCTTCAGGGCGAGGTCGATCGGCCAGGCTTTCCCCGTCACGGAGACACCGAGATCGCCTTCGCGCCCTTCCTTCGCCGCCCACTGGTCGATACGGCCTTCAAGCGTGAGGCTCGACGCCGCACCGGGCTCCCGGTTCGCCAGGGAGAGCTTGGCGTGGAGCGGGAGGGGGTGAGGATTGAGCTGGAAGTCGAGATCCATGTGGTCGGCCACGACCGGCTTGGGGAGCCCCGCCCCCTGGA
>JAYUFP010000954.1:0-2947 GCA_043738665.1 Isosphaeraceae bacterium | reverse complement strand
CCCGCACGGCGGTCCGCGTTGCCTCTCCGAGTTCCGCGTAACGCCTCACGAACTTGGGGCGAAACCCTTCGAAGAGTCCGAGCATGTCGGGAGTGACGAGCACCTGGCCGTCGCACCCCGCCCCCGCCCCGATCCCGATCGTGGGGATCGGAAGCGACGCAGTGACCGCGGCGGCGATCTCGCCAGGTACGCACTCGATCACGACCGAAAACGCGCCGGCGTCGGCCACCGCTCTGGCGTCGGCTTCAAGCGCCTCGCGGTCGCGCTGGACCTTGAACCCCCCGAGCTTTCGGACTGATTGCGGGGTCAATCCGACGTGTCCCATCACCGGAATCCCCGCCTCCACCAGCGCGGCGATCGTGGGGGCCGATCGAACTCCCCCTTCGAGCTTGACCGCCTGGCAGTTGGTCTCTTTGAGCATCCGGGACGCCGATCGGAGCGCCTGCTCGCGGCCTTGTTCGTAAGACCCGAACGGCAGGTCGCCCACGACAAGCGCGCGCTTCGCCGCCCTCGCGACCATCTCGATGTGATAGATCATCTGATCGAGTGTCACGCGCAGGGTCGTTTCCCAGCCTTGCACTACGGTCCCGAGCGAATCACCGACGAGCATGCAGTCGACCCCGGCGGAGTCGAGCAAACGCGCCGTGTTGAAATCGTAGGCGGTCAGAACGCTGATCTTCCTGCCTTGCTGCTTCCAGCGCGCGAAGTCGGGGATCGTGACGGCGGTTTCAGCGGGCTTCGCGGGAGTTTTCGACGGCTCGACCGGTGCCATGCGCGGCTCCATCGGAAGTCCTTGCTCCGTCCCGAGGCGCCGAGATCTCGGCGAGGAACACCTCGGAAGTGTCCATCAAGACGTTGTATCGGTCCCGAACCCAAGCCCGCAAGGCCAAGCGCTCGGGGCCGTTCTCCCCGGCACACACGTCCGCGAAATAACGAGCCCCGTGGTCTGCATAAAACGCCACGAGAGACTCGGCGGAATCGACGTCGTGCGACACCCCCCACTCGCCGGCCGCCCGTCGCGCGGCGGGAGCCGTGAATTCGAGCCGACACCCCCGCCGGTCGGCTGCGAAGAGCAGGGCCTCCGGCGCAATGAGCAATGCGTCTTGCCGGACGTGGCGTAGGATGCCCCGCCGTGCCGTTTCCAGATTGCGCCACTCGGCGGGAGTTTGCCAGGTGCTCACGCTGAAGACCGCGGCAAGCCCGAAGAAAACCGTGGCGACCGAAAGGCATAAAATCCGGCCCCGACGCCCCTGATCGTTCAAGGCCGTGAACACCCGGGCCACCCCCACCGCTGCCACCGGGGCGACCAGAAGCCAGTAATACTCGTGGTGCAACTTGGCCGCCAGCCCCGCGAGCGTGAGCAACGCACAACCGCCCCAGACCCGCCAGATCGAATCGCCCGGTCTTCGAAACGCAAACAGCCCGAGCAAAGCCAGTGGGGGTCCGATCGGCGTGAACGCTCGGACAAGCAGGAACCGTCCGACATTGCGATAGGTTTCGACGCGAAGGAGCGCACCGGCACGGAGCACGTTAAGCCAGACCGCGCCGTTGTCTGCCGATGCGAGTGAACCGGCGCCATCGGCGACCAAACTCGCGGCGTAGACGTACCAGACTCCAGCGGGAATCAAGGTACACGCGGCAAGCGCGACCTTCCAGGGCTTGCGGTCGCGAAGGACAGTCATCACGAGAGCGACCAGCACCCCCGCCGCAATCACCTTCAGGGCGAGGCCGAGGCCGGTCGCAATGACGCCGACAACTAGCCGGCCGAATCCGCCACCGTGTTCGAATTCGTCCCAGCCGCGCAGACCGAGGAGAATCGCGCCCAGCATGAACGCATCCGGCTGAAACGCGCGGCCGTATCGGATCGTGACCGGAAACGCGATGAAAACGGCGACTGCGACGAGTCCCGCGTCAGCGCCTTCGCGCCTGGCGACCAGCCCGAAGAGTCCCCAGGCCCCGATCATGATCCCGACCGCGGAAACCAAACGTCCGGCAGGCTCCAGACCGAGCGGCGCGACCCTTCTCAAGCCGACCACAAGCGCCGCATAGACGGGGGGCTCGACGAGAAAACGATTCGGCAGCGGAGCGACGTCAATTTGAGGGTTGAGAAAACCGGAGCCTCGCTCCAGGTTGCGGGCGACCATTGCCGTGGGGACTTGCCTCCCCACGTAATTCTCGACGATCGGCTGGCCGAGGCGGATGGACCGCGTGATGAGCGCGACAACGAGGAGCGCAAGAAGCGCGATCCACGAGCGACGATCGGGTGTCGTCCCGGTCCTTGGCAACACATCGGGCTCCTTCCCTCGACGCGGGTCCGTTCGATTCGGAGATTATTCCACGGATCGTAGCGGCCAAACTCGTCAACGGTCAACGAGTTCGTTCCCGCGGTGTTAAGGATCTCGGAGTCAACGATTCCGGAAATCGATCGTGGAAGTCGCGGCAAGCCATCCATGCGTTATGAAGAAAAATGTCGGGCGACATGGCACTCAGAAGTCCGGGAATGACATAGACCTGGCAACCCGCCGTTCCGGCCGTCGTCATGGTTCGCGAGCGGCGTGTCAGGCTTTTTTGTTGCAACGCGATGCCCGGGGTCGTCTCATGCATCGAATAGATTCCCCCAACGGCCAAGGCCCGTTGTTCCGGTGATCACACAAGACATTCTTATCCGAGAAGGCCTCATGCCAAGACACCCACGAGTTTTCGCCGCGACCCTCCCGATTCTGTTCAGCATCGCCGTCCTACCCGCCGGGGCTGCCGATGAAAAGGCTCCTCTGGCGGAATCATTCCTGATCTCGGGCAAACTAAGCGAGGGCGAAGCGGCCCTCGCCGCCGCACTCAAGGCGGCGCCGAAGGACGACCAGGCCCGGTTCGGCCTGGGCGTCGTCCGATTCCTGCACTCCGTCGAGCGGCGGGTCCAGGCTTTTCACCGCTACGGATACCGGGTCAA
>JAYUFP010000953.1:0-8985 GCA_043738665.1 Isosphaeraceae bacterium | reverse complement strand
GGGGTCGTACTGCGTGAGCCACGTCTGTGCCACGGCGAACTCCCTGGCGACCAGTTTGTCATTGTACTCCGTACCGGGATAGTCTTTGATCAAGACGTCGAAGTTGTCGTGGGCGGCGACAAGCTTTCCGCGCTGGTAGAGAGTTTCCGCGAAGTAGTACTGGCCCTTCTCACCCCAGGGGGTGCCCTTGCGTTTCTTGGCGAGCGCTCGGAACGCGTCCTCGGCTTCCGGGAGCTTGTTTTGCTGGAAGAGGGTGAGGGCGTCCTGGAATTCCTTGTCGGCCTCCGGGTTTTTCTCGGCGACCATCGGCTTCCAGCCGTCGGAGCCGAGGATAAGGGGATTGACATCGACGTTGGCGGAGGGCGGTTTCCTCGGGGAGATCCACCGCGCCATGAAATTACGGTCGTCGCCGGTTTCTCTCGCGCTGGGGCCCGGAGAAATGGTGTGGTCGAGCCCTTGCCGCCAGATGGCGAGCGGGCTGGTGGACGTGGCCTGACAGCCCGGCGCGGCGACGGCGGCGAGCGCGGCGAGAAGGCCCCCGAGGGTCTTTCGTCGCGCGGCCGCTCGCCGCGAAGTTGGCTCCATCCGGTTCGCCAGGGGCATCGGGTCAGACTCCGTGACCGTGTCCGAGATAAGGCAAAAGTCGTGGCCTGTGGCCGACCAGGTGACTGACGACCGCCCCGAGCGTGGCCCGCACCGGAGAGAGTGCCGAGGGGCTCGCGTCGAGTCGCCGCCAGGACGGGCCGGGCGAGGCCAGGGTGCGCAAGGCGTCGAGCGTGCGGCCCGACAGCGTGGCGACGTGCGGCTGACCCGGCCGGCATTCCGGACAGATCACCCCCCCCGTCGCCAACCCGAACGAGAACGACTCGCCCGAGGCCTCGACCGTCGCGCCGCAGTGCGCGCACTCGTCGAGCAACGGCATCAAGCCCAGCTCGCGAAGGCAGGCGAGCTCGAACCGTAACAGCCGCAGGTCGAGCAGATCGGGCTCGCCCAGGTGCCGGAGCGTGACGACGGCGGCGTCGAACAGCTTCGGGTGTGGGTCGTGGAAGTCGGTCAGTTCTGTCAACAGCTCGGCGACGTAATAGCCGGCAAACAGGGCCGCCAGATCGCGGCGAAGCGACATGAAACGTTCGAGCGGCGAGGCCTCGGTCAAGAGGTCAAGCGCGTCCGACGCCTTGTGCAGCACCACGATATCGGAAACGCCGAGAAGGTCAAGCCCACCCGAGAACGGCCCCTTGAGCCGTCGCCCCCCCTTGGCCAAAGCCGAGACCTTGCCGAGTTCCCGAGTGAACATCGTCACGACGAGGCTGGTCTCGAAAATCTCGATCGTGCGAAGGACCAAGGCGTGCGAGCGAACGGCGGCCATTTCGGACCCTGAGCTTTGGTGGAATACGGAAAGTCTTCGTCGTGCGAAAGTCCTCAGCGTATTTTAGTCGAAGGGCGTCTGGGCTAGAATGCTATTCGACACGCTTGAGCGGTATCTAGACTCGTCCCCGTAGGGTCCGCTGTGCGGACCATCTTCGGTCGAGCCCCTGTCGCCCGGACGGTTCGCACAGCGGACCCTACGAAGACCGCAACGGCCGAGTACGTTTCGGACCGAGATTTCATGGCCAAACGATCGAACGGCACACCTCCCGAACCCGAAGCCCCTCCCTCGATTTCCCGGATCACGGTTTCCGGCTTTAAATCAATCGGCGAAGAGCAATCGATCGAGATCGCCCCCTTGACGATCCTCGCCGGTGCGAACAGTTCGGGGAAGTCGAGCATCATGCAGCCTCTGCTTTTGCTTAAGCAGACTCTGGAGTGCAGCTACGATCCGGGGGCGTTGTTGCTGGACGGGCCGAATGTGAAATTTACGTCATCGGATCAACTGTTGACTTTGTATGGAAAAGAGAAGCAAAACAAGTTTTTTTCCGTCGGCGTGAGTACTTCTTTGGGTGGATCGTTTTATTCGACACTTGAAAGGAAACCAGGAGAAGCTCTTGATCTTAAGCAGACGCGATACGACACGAATGATGGTTCTCTCATAGTCAATAAGTGTGAGAATGATGATACTAATCCCTGTCTCTCAACCATTATAAAAGTCAATAAATGGATTGAGGGTTTCGAGAAGAATTTTCCCGTTTCAGGATTTCGTATCACGAGTGTTCGTCAGAGATGTTTTTTGAAACCCGCTCACACATCTAAAAATAAGCATATAAAATTTGAAGTTGATGGAGTCACGGAGTTTGACGATCTCATCACGTCGCCAATTCACCTACCGGGCCTACGGGGCAACCCCCAGCGTAATTATCCAGTTTCGGCGGTTGGCAGAACGTTTTCGGGAACTTTCGAGCCCTACGCCGCAAGCGTCATTGCCGAATGGCAGAAAAACTCCGAAGATCCAAGACTTGAGAAACTTTCTGACGATCTTTCAAGCCTCGGGCTGACCTGGAAGGTGAGTGCGAAGCGAATCAATGACGCTCAGGTCGAACTCCACATCGGTCGATTGCCGAAACGGACGCGCAGTGGATCAAGCGACATGGTCAGCATCGCGGACGTCGGCTTCGGCGTCTCGCAGGTCTTACCCGTTCTAGTGGCGCTCCAGGTTGCCAAGTCTGGGCAGTTGGTTTATATCGAGGAACCCGAACTCCACCTCCACCCGCGCGCCCAATCGGCGATGGCGGAAGTGCTCGCCAACGCGGCGAGACGGGGCGTTAAAGTCGTGATTGAAACTCACAGCAACCTACTGCTGCTAGGGGTCCAAACTCTCGTCGCGGAAGGCAAACTCGACCCGAGCTTGGTCAAGCTCCACTGGTTCCAACGTGACCAACATGGGATGACGAAGATCACGTCCGGCGACCTTGATGAGAATGGAGCTTTCGGGAATTGGCCGGAAGATTTCGCGAATGTGGAGCTTGGCTCACAGGATCGATTCCTGAGTGCGGTTGAGACAAGGATGGGATTGTAGTCGATGGCCAAAACGTCCTCAAAGGTCATCGTCATCGACGCATCGATACTTAGGACGGCTGGTGAGCCGAGCAAGATTGACCAAAGATCGGCCAAGTGCCGTCAGTTTCTCGAAGCCATGAGACGGATCTGTCACCGGGCGATCCTCACTCCGGAAATGAAAGTCGAATGGGATAAGCATCAGTCGAACTTCGGCACCCGATGGCGGGCTTCGATGGCGCGGATCGGCAAGATCGTCTTCAGTCATATTGAAATCGATCAAACACTCAGATCGGCGATCCGCGACGCATCACCCGACAAACACATCGCGGAAATCATGATCAAGGACGCTCGTCTGATCGAAGCGGCGTTGGCTTCCGATCAAATCGTCGTTTCACTCGACGACAAGGCGAGGCTTCACTTCCGCGACATTTGCGTCCGAATCACGAGACTGAAACGAGTCAGTTGGATCAACCCCAACGTCAAATCGGACCAATACGTGAAGTGGATGGAAGAGGGTGCCAAATCCCTCAAAGACCACAAGCTCGGCTGACTGCTCTCAGTTCTCAACCGCCGACGCCGGTTGCAGATCCACCTGCACCCGCCGGATCGAGTGGTCGAGTACCTCGACGATCTGGAACTCGATCCCGTCGGACCGGAAGGTCGCTCCGGGTTCGGGGAGGCGGCCGATCGAGTGGAAGACGAACCCTCCCACCGTCATAAAGTCGCCGTCGGTCGGGAGCCTGACTCCCAGGCGGTCGTTGAAGTCTTCGATGGTGAGACCGGCATCGACTTCGTAGCGGGTTCCTCCCAGGGGGACGACCGTATCCGCCGGGGTGGGCACGTCGTGCTCGTCGTCGATGTCTCCCACGAGTTCTTCGAGGAGGTCTTCCAGGGTGATCAGGCCGGCGACCCCTCCGTATTCGTCGAGGATGATCGCGATCTGCGTGCGCTGGGAGCGGAACTCTTCGAGGAGGTCGTAGGCGTTCTTGGTCTCCGGGACGCAATACGCCGGCCTGACGAAGCTTCGGGGGATGATCGTGCTCGGGTCAGGCGTGTCGGTCATCCTCGGGAAGAGGTCCTTCGCGTAGAGGATTCCGACGATGTCGTCGCGGTTCTCTCCGTAGAGCGGAATCCGGCTCTTTCCCGTTTCCCGGAAGACCCGCGCCGCGGCCTGGGCCGAGATCGAGGAGGGGAGCGTCACGATCACCGAGCGCGGGGTCATCAATTCCGAGACGTCGCGGCGAGTCAATGCGACGGCGTGCTGGAGGAGTTCGCGGGTCGACTCGGGAAGGTCGGTTTCGGAGTCTTCGGGATTGTCGGAGTCGGCGGGGATCTCGACCTCGACGCTCGTGGGTCTGGGGGTGGCGTCGGGTTCGTGGGCGAGGCGTTCCACCAGGTTCTCCACCTGTTTCGTGGCGAACGTCAGGGGCGTGGTGACGAGCCTGAGCCATAGGGCGGCGGGCCAGACCTTGTCGAGCACCTTCTCGGCGAAGACACGCCCGATCACTCCGGCGAGGACGTAGCCAAGTGCCCCGACCGTGAGGGCGATGGCGATCACGGATTCGACGGCAAGACTCGGCGCTTCGCGGTCGACTGCCACACCGAGTAGAGCGGCGAGCGTGAGCCCGGTCACGACGGCAAGAGTCTCGGCGGCGCGTTCGGTCCGCTCGTCGTGGTGGGCGACTTCGTCGGCACGTCCGGGGTGGCCGCGGTCCGCGCACAGGTCTTCGAGCCTGCTGCGGGAGTACGTCCGCAAGGCTTTTGTCAGAGTGACCGAGAGTAAATGTAAAGTCAGAACGGGGAGCCCAAGGGCGACCGTCCAGACCAGCGTTAGATTTTGCAACGGACGCTCTCCCGCCCGGCGGCGGACGCGGGCTCGATCGGTTCCAGGCCGAGGGCCGCGGGGAACGTATTCGTCAGGCCTTCCAGGGAGAGAATCGCGGCCTCCGTTTGTCTCATCCGGGCTCGGTCCACATCACTCGCGTCGTCGTGGCCGCAGAGGTGGAGCAAACCATGGACCGTGTAAAGCGCGAGTTCGTCCCAGGAAGGAACTCCCGCCAGTCTCGCGGTGACTTCCGCCATTTCGGCGGAGACGACGAGTTCGCCGGCCAAGGGCTCGTCGGCCTCGGAGAGCGTGAAGGTGATCACGTCCGTCGGCCAGTCGTGGCCGAGGTGCGTTTTGTTGATCGGCCGGATGGTCGCGTCGTCCACGAGGGCGATCGAGATCGTCGCTCGGATCACGCCTTCGTGACGGAGCGCGGCGCGAACGAGTTGGGAGACCGCGGCGTGGTCCACCTTCAGGTGTGATTGCGTGTCGCTGATTTCAACGTGAATGCCGGCGGGGGCGGCCTGCGGCGGCTGCTCGGGAAGGTCATCGACGAGGGACGGGGAGGGGCTCTCGGTATTCATCGTGGGAATGAGTTGGGCTCGTTGCCGTTTCAGGGTCAAGCGGTGCGTTGTTCGGGGTATTTGACTCGGCCGTGGTAAATGCCGATCAGCGATTTTATCAGGCTTTCGCGGATCTCACCGATCTCCTTGAGGGTCAGTCCACACTCGTCGAACTGGCCGTCGTGAAGTCGTTTATCGATCATGTCGCGGACGAGGTTTTCGATCCGCGAAGGGGTCGGTTCCGACAGGGTCCGGCTCGCGCTCTCGACCGCGTCGGCCACCATCAGGATGCCGGCTTCCTTCGATTGCGGCTTCGGACCCGGGTAGCGGAAGGCACTTTCGTGAACCGCGGAGGCGTCGGGATTGCCTTCACAGCGCCGGTTGGCCTCGTGGTAGAAATACTCCACCAGGGTCGTGCCGTGGTGTTGTTCGATCAGGTCGATGATGACTTCGGGGAGGTGGTGCTGACGTCCCAGATCGACGCCGTCCTTCACGTGCCCGATGATGATCAGAGTGCTCATCGCGGGGGCGAGATTGTTGTGCCGGTTCGCCCCGCCGACCTGATTCTCGATAAAATAATGCGGCTTGAGCATCTTACCGATGTCGTGAAAATACGCGCCGATGCGTACCAGCAGGGCATGCGCCCCGATCCGTTCCGCCGCGCTCTCGGCGATCGCGCCGACCGTGACGGAATGGTTGTGCGTTCCCGGTGCGCGACGAACCAGTTCTTGGAGCAGCGGGTGCGTGATGTCGCCGAGTTCCAGCAGACTGATCCCGGTGACGATCCCGAACGAATTCTCGACGAACGGCAAGCTTCCCCCCAGAAAGAACCCGGCCATGATCCCCCACCCTGCGCGCCAGAGACTGTCCGACGTGATCAGGCTGATCGGTTGGCTCTGCCAGAGGCCCGTGGCCCAGGTCAGGACGAAATAGCCCAGAGCGGCGGTCGCTCCGACCTTGATGAGCTTGGTCCGCGTCCGTACCTCGTCGAGCGTGAGCGCTCCGGCGGCCGTTCCCCCCATTAATACCAGGAAGTGGGAAATGCCCGTTCCGAGCGTCAAGCATGTTAAAAGACTCAGCCCAAATGTGACCATGAGCGCGAAGTGCGGGTTGTAAGCGATCGCCAGGATCATGGCCGCGACGGCGATCGGGATCAGTTCGGCGTCCCACGGCTGGAGCGCGAGTAAGCGAACGGCGGCCATCGCGACGACGATCAAGCCGCAAAGCGCGGCGATCCGCGTGAGGTCGCGGGCGATCTTGGGCTCGTGACGGAAGATGTAGTAGCCGACGAGGGCGAAGAGTGCGGCGACGAGAACGACCATCGACCCGGCGCGTCGGATCCGCGCGGACGCGGTGAGGAGGCTGTTCGCCTGCTCATGTTCCATCCAGAGCAGAATAAGCTGTTCCTCGCCGATCATCTGCCCTTGCTCGACAAGGAGGTCGCCGCGTCGATACGTGTCGTAGACGTCGGCCACGCGGCTTTTGGCAAGTTCGCGCCGGTGGTCCGTGTATTCGGCCTCGTAGGTTAGCGTCGGCGTCGCGGCGAGCTTTTCGGCGATCAACTTGAAGAAGATCGGGCCGACCCGTGGCGCTGTGAACGCGTTGAGGAAATCCCGCGCGATATCGCCGTCAAGTTTAGCGACACGTTCGGGGACGACCCGCTCCCTGGCCACGGTATGAGATTTCTCTCCGGCGACGTGGACCGCGAGGTTTCGGCTCAGTTCTTCGGAGCGCGGCGAGGCGTCGTAGCCGAGGACGCCGTCGCGGATCACGGGTTCGAACGCCTTGACGATCTGTCGGTGGATGGCATCGAGGCGTTCGGGAGTGTCGGTCGCGGCCTTGAGTTCGTCGAAGACCTCCGGCGTGATTTTCCAGCTCACCCGGAGGTGTTCGGGAAGGGCGTCGAGGCTCGAACACTTCGAACTGGCGACCGTCAAGTCGTCGAGCCGCTCGCCGAGGTCGCGGATCGGCGCGGGGTCGTTGACCATCGACGAGGCGATCTGGTCAAGCTCGGCCTGCCGCCTCGCGTTGGTTTCCTTCTGGTTCACGCGTTTGAATTCGGGAACCTTGACGCGGATTTCGCGCTCGGGGCGCTGGCCGAGCCTGTACGTGAACGGCGGGCCGTAGCCCTGGACGATCGCGGCCGTGACGAGCACCGTGAACCCGACGACCGCGAGGCGGGCGATCTGGTCGCGCCGGCGGGCCAATCGGCCTTGCCGGATGGTGATCGGAGAGGGGGGCCGGAGGTGTGCCCTGGAGAGTTTCGGCCGACGTTTACCAAAGCTCATGGATGCTTCTCAGCCACGCGAGGTCAGCGAGAAAAAACCCGCCCCTCACCGAAGTGTGTCCTTGCCGACGTCGGCAAAAACTTCCGCGAACCGACGATCCTTGAGCGAACGCTCCAGGGTCGCCTGCGCGCGTCGCCTTACTCCGAGGCGGGTCCGCTCACGTCGTTTCCGGACCGGCCACGACTTCTCGGCGGAGCTTGGCGCTCCGTCGGGCGCGGCCGTTCCGTCTCTTCGTAGGCGTTCACGATCGCTTGAACCAGTGGGTGACGAACGATATCGGATTTGTCGAGAAACACGGTGCCGATGCCGGGGACCGCCTGCAAACGGTCGACCGCGTCGGCAAGACCGCTGACGATTTCGTTGGGCAAGTCAACCTGCGTGATATCACCGGTGACCACCACCCGTGCATTTTGCCCCATCCGTGTCAGGAACATCTTCATCTGCGGAACGGTGGCGTTCTGACCTTCGTCGAGAATGATCACGGCATCATTCAGCGTACGACCCCGCATAAAGGCCAGCGGCGCGATTTCGATCAGGTCGTTTTCCATGTAACGACGGATTTGGTCGTAATCCATCAAGTCATGGAGGGCGTCAAGCAAAGGCCGTAGGTACGGGTTAATCTTGGCTTCGAGGTCGCCCGGGAGGAAGCCGAGTTTCTCTCCGGCCTCCACGGCGGGTCTGGCAAGCATGATCTTCTTGATCTTGCCCTTTCGCAAGGCCGAAACCGCCATCGCCACCGCGAGATAGGTTTTCCCGGTGCCGGCGGGGCCGATGCAGAAGACGAGTTCGTTTTCCCGCAACGATTGCAGGTAGCGGGCCTGGCCATCGGACCTCGGGCGGACGACCTTGTTCCCCTCGCGGATTTCCATGAGCTCGGGACGGTCGGGTTCGGCGGCGTGAAGGCATTTCTCGATGAGGTCGGCGACGTCCGTCGAGGCGATTGTTTTTTTGCGACGGAAGACTTCCTGAAGACCCTCGAAGACCTGTTTCGCCTGTTCGACCTTGTCGCGGTCGCCGTCAATGCGGACCTCTCCATGTCTTGCCAGAACCTTGACGCCGAGGGCGTCGCGGATCTGGCGGAGGTACTGGTCGCGGCTACCGAAGACGGCGAGTTCTTCTTCGTGACCGTTCAGCGTGATGATGACTTCCGGCATGCCTGGCCCTTCATCCGGGTCGGAAAGTGACTCGATGGTCCGGACGCCCGCGAACGGGGAGGCCGGCCCGGAGTCGACCCGGCCAACGTGTTCCATTATGAATCATCGGCAACGAAATACGCAACGTCTCGTCATTCCGCCAGGGAGGATTGCGAAGTCGAGTCCCGCGAGAACCAAGAATTCGGAAACGAACCGCGGAGGTCGCCGAGATCGCGGGGGGGAAA
>JAYUFP010000952.1:0-2952 GCA_043738665.1 Isosphaeraceae bacterium | reverse complement strand
ATCCGCGGACGGATTCTCTCGGAAATTTTACATCCGGTCGATCACATCGATTCCAAGCAAATTCAGTCCGAATTTCAAGGTCCGGGCCGTCAGGTCACCCAACGCCAGGCGGCTGTCGCGGCGTTCGGGAGATTCGGCCTTGAGCACGGGGCATTCCTCGAAAAACGTGCTGAACGTGTTGGCGAGGTCGAACAGGTAGTCGGTCAGGACGTTCGGTTTCAGCTCGGTCGCGGCAAGTTCGAGCGTTTCCGGCAGGCGGACGAGCCGCAACGCGAGGGCACGCTCGACAGGGTGGGTCAACAGGATCGAAGGCTTCAGGGTTCGGATCGCTTCCGGCGTGAATCCTCCTTTGCGGAAGATGCTCTGAATCCGCGCGTAGGCGTATTGCAGATAAGCGCCGGTGTTGCCGTTCATGGCCAGCATTTTCTTCCAGTCGAACACGTAGTCGCTGAGGCGGTTCTGGCTCAGGTCGGCGTACTTGATCGCGCCTAAACCCACAACCTCGGCCACGTTCCGGCGTTCCGCCTCGTCGAGTTCGGGGCTATTCTCGTCGATGACCTTGCGGGCCTCGGCAACCCCCTCGTCGAGCAGGGATTCGAGGCCGATGACGTCGCCGTCTCGCGTTTTATAAGGCTTACGGTCGGTTCCGAGGATCGTCCCGAACGCGACGTGCTCGAAGTCGGCCTTGTTGTAGCCCCACTGCCGGGCCACCTTGAAAAGCTGCTTAAAGTGGTCCCCCTGGCGGTGGTCGACCACGTAGAGCACCTGATCGGGATCCCAGGTTTCGGTTCGGTAGCGGATCGTGGCGAGGTCGGTGGTGGCGTAGTTAAACGCGCCGTCGCGCTTGCGGACGATGAACGGGGCCTTGAAGCCTTCGGTGAAGACAACCGTCGCCCCCTCGCTCTCGACCGCTAACCCTTTGGCTTCAACATCTTTGACGACGTCGGCAAGCATCGGGTCGTAGAAACTCTCTCCGAGTTCGACGTCGAACCGCGTTCCCAGTCGCTCGTACATCGCCTTGAGCGCCTCAAGGCAGTGCGGCATGAACTTCGCCCAGAGCGCCCGGTTTTCCTCATCGCCGGCGTGGAGCTTGACGGTCTCGTTTCGGGCCGCGTCCTCGACCTCTTTCTCACCCGCTTTAATCTTGGATTGTGCGAGCCGATAAAGCCGGGCGAGTTCGCCGACGGGATCAGCGGCATAGGCGGCCTCGTCGCGGTGGCTTTTCCAGCCCCAGAGGATCATGCCGAACTGCGAGCCCCAGTCGCCGAGGTTGTTGTCGTGGACCACCTTGTGACCGAGCGCCGCCATGATCCGGGAGAGGCTTTCGCCGATCACCGTCGAGCGCAGGTGGCCGACGTGCATCGGCTTGGCGACGTTCGGCGACGAGTAGTCGATCACGACGGTCTTCGGCGTTTCCGGGTGCGGAATTCCGAGCGATTCGTCGCCGATGATGCTGTCGAGGGCCTTCGCGAGCCAGGCGTCATGCAGTTTGACGTTCAGGAAGCCGGGGCCGGCGACCTCGGGCGTTCCCGCCATCGGCGCAAGATTGACCTTCCCCGCGACTTCCTGCGCGAGGTCGCGCGGGTTCGCCTTGCGGGCCTTGGCGAGGGCCATGCAACCGTTGGCCTGGTAGTCGCCGAACTTGGCGTCACCACTGGGCCGGACGGCGGCGGCGAACGCGACCGGGTCACCCCCCTCGGGCGTGGCTTTAGCGAAGGCGTCTCGCAGTCGTTGCAGGACGTTCATGGGTTTCCGTCGCGGAAATTCGGTTCAATTAAAGGAAACAGGATCGATGGCTAATGACCGATGAACAATGGCCAATGCCCGAGGGGAGACGTTGATCTGACTGTCCGGTCATCGGTCATCGGTCACCGGTCATTCCGAGACCCGTCAATCGGGCTCGGCTTCCGTCTCCGGCGTAACCTCGGTCGATAAGGCCGCGCGGACGGGCCGATCCGGGTCTTGCCATTCGAGGGACTTCGCGTCTCCCCAGATTTGTTCGAGGCCGTAGTACTCGCGGGCCTCGATCGAGAAGACGTGGACGACGAAATCGCCGTAGTCGATGAGAACCCAGCGGCCTTCCTCCGAGCCTTCCATGCCGAGCTTGAACTCGCCCCGGCGCTTCATCTCGGCGTCGATCTCCTCGGCGACGGCGTGGCTCTGCCGTCGCGAGGTCGCGGTCACGATCAGAAAGTAATCGACGAGCGAAGTCGCGACGCGGAGGTCGAGAAGGAGGATGTCCTTGCCGCGGTTATCGTCGGCGATCCGCGCGCAGTGGCGGACGTTCTCCAGCGCCACGGCTTCCCTTTCGGGCGTGGCGCGGGCGACGGCGTTGTACGGGACGTCGTCCTGGTCGATCTCTTCGCGGCGGGCGCGGCGCCTGCGCTGGCTTTCGGCCTTGGGCTTCTCGGCGGCGGGATTCTCGGGGCCTTCGGGCCGCGTTTCGTCACTCAGGGTGTCAATTTCAACCATCAGTCCATGTCCGGAGCATCGGGGAGACGGCGGCGACCCGCGAAGAGGCACAAAGTCGCGGGCCGTCGGTGGTAGGGAGCGGAGCGAGGATCGTCTCGTCTCGAAGGCAACGCCCCCGGCGAAGACACCTCGGCCTGAACTCAGGTTCATCGGACGTTTCATTCTATCCACTCGGCACAGGGGTGACCACCGCAGAAACCCCCGCGGCAGGGCCGCCCCTCCGGCGGTCTCCGGGTCGCGGGACGGGTTTCCCGACGTATTCGGTGATCGCCGAATGATTCTAAAACGATAGTCATTGATGAGAGCCGGGGGTGGCGGGTGCCCTTCCCGGCCCGGAATCCAGAGCCGAGGTGCGGGCCGACCCCGCGTTCACATCAGAGATCGAGTGGGAGCGGAGTTGTGTTCAAAGACCATGGCCGCGGGTGGTTTACCCCTCGCAGGTTCCACGTTTTCGGCCGCTGCGGGGAAATCCTGCTCGGC
>JAYUFP010000951.1:0-2960 GCA_043738665.1 Isosphaeraceae bacterium | reverse complement strand
TCGACGACCGCGGCAAGGAAGTGAAGGCGCAAGTCGAGAACGAATCAACCGACGTCGTCCTCCGCCCGGAGAACCCCGTCGCTGAGATGAACCTGACGTTCACTTCGCCCGAGCGCGAGGCCAAGAAGCTCGCGAGCTTGAAGGTGATTGCCGAGTTTTCGGTCCCCGCGGGCTTGAAGACGTTCCGCTTTCCCAGCATCGGGGTCAAAGACCCGGCGACCGTGAAGCAGGGCGACATTGCCGTGACGCTCGAAGGGTCCGAGGTCGACGAACAGGTCTGGAAGGTAAACGTTCTGCTCTCTTACCCCGGCCAGGGCGAGGCCTTTGAGAGCTACCGGCGGGGACTCTTCAACAACCGGATCTGGCTCCAGAAGTCCGACGGCTCACGCTTCGAGCACAACGGCGGGTTCTCGAACACGTCGTCCGACGGAGGCAAGCTCGGCTTCGAATACCTCTTCGTCGACGCCCCCGGAAAGCCGGCCGACTTCGGGCTCGTTTACGAGACGCCGAGCCAGGTGAAGACGATCCCGCTGGAGTTCGTGTTCAAAGACGTGCCATTGCCTTGAATGGACGATGACGGATGACAAATGGCCGATGGCCGATGGCCGATGACCAATTGATCATCGGTCATCGGTCATCGGTCATCGTCCATCGTCCATCGTCCATCGTCCATCGGTCATCCTCCCTCATCCTCTCGGCTCAACCGCCGAAGCGTCCTTGAACCTCGTCCGGTCGAGGGCGTACTTCTGGAGCTTTTGGGTCACGCTGCGTCGCGAGAGCTGGCTGTGCTTGGCGCATCGGGCAACGTTCCCCCTGTAGCGTGCGAGGAGCCGGGTGAAATAGTCGCGCTCGACCCGGGAGATCAGGTCGTCAGTCAGGGTAGGCAGCGGGCGTTCGATATCGATCAGCGGATCGCTGCCGTTCGCGTTCATGGGGACTTTGGGGGCGACCGTCGCGGGAAGTGAGTCGCGGTGAATAACCGTCCCCTCGGCCATCGCCACCGCGGACTTGATCGCGTTTTCGAGCTCGCGGACGTGTCCCGGCCAAGAGTGATCGATCAACACCTGCATCGCTTCCGAGTCGATCTCGGTGACCGGTGGCGTGCTCATCCGTTTGTACTTTTCGAGGAAATGGGTCGCGAGCAGCGGGACGTCCTCGGGACGATCCCGGAGCGGCGGCAAGTCGACCCGGATCACGGCGAGACGATAGTAAAGGTCGGAGCGGAACCGCGCGGCCTTGACTTCGTCTTCTAGGCGTTTGTTTGTCGCCGCGATGATCCGGACATCGACTTTGATCGTCTCGGTTCCGCCGACGCGCTCGAATGTGCCGGACTGGAGGACGCGAAGGAGCTTGGCCTGCATCGTTGTGGAAACGTCGCCGATCTCGTCCAGGAACAGGGTGCCTCCGTCCGCCAGCTCGAACCGCCCTTTCTTTCGTTTCTCCGCGCCGGTAAACGCACCCCGTTCATGGCCGAAGAGTTCGCTTTCGAGCAGGCCGTCGTGGAGCACCGCACAGTTCAGCGCGATAAACGGCCCTTTTCGGCGGCTGTCGGCCGCGTGGATCGCCTGGGCGACGAGTTCCTTGCCGGTTCCAGTCTCGCCGTGGATCAACACCGTCGAGCCGATCGGTCCGACCTGCTCGATCAGGTCGAAGACTTTGCGCATCTTGGGGCTCTTCGACACGATGTTGTGGAAACTGTAGCCGCGACGCATCTCCTTGCGGAGCTGTTCGAGCTCGTCGATCAGACGACGGCGTTCGAGGATGCGCTGGACGACGAAACGGAGGTGGTCGGGGTCATACGGTTTGGAGATGAAGTCGTCGGCCCCGGCCTTCATGGCGTCGAGCGCGACATGTGTGTCTCCGTGGCCGGTGAGAACGATCACCCCGAGCGGCAGCTTCTCAAACCGCACGGCGGCGAGGAGTTCAAGGCCGTTCATGTCGGGCATGCGAAGGTCGGTGATCGCGAGATGGAACACCCGCTCGCGGAGGAGTTCAAGGGCCGAGCGGCCATCGCCGACGGTCTCAATCTCGTATCCGTCAGCTTCGAGGATGATCCTGAGGTGTTCGCGGATCAACGCGAGGTCGTCGATGACCAGGATGCGGCGCTTGATCATCGGGAGAGGGCCTCCCGAGGGATGTTGGCGAACGGCCCAACGGCCATGTCCGGATAGCCCACGGTGCGAACTCCTTTTCAGCGCGCGTTGTGTCTCAAACGGTGCCGCTTCGAGACGGCCCGGCGATTCGTCCCCCCGGGCCTTCGCGTCTTACTGGCAGACTATAACGATTCTGGCGCGACACTGCCAAGTGGACGGTGAAACATCGGCGATCAACGCGGCTTCAAGGCTTCACGGGCGGCGGGGTAGAGGCACCCTTCGACGCCTCCTTGGTCTTGCCGACGGGCTTTTCGCCCTTTTCGATTTTTGCAGCAGGTCTCGCCACCGCGGTGGGGGCAAGATAAGGCAGCGCGGACTTCCGACGGCCTCCCTTGAGGGTGACCTTGATCGGGGTCGGTTCTTTCGCGCCGATCTTGAGAATCCTCGTTTCCTTTTGCTCCTCGGGGGTTCCCTCGTGGGTGATGATTTCAAGGGTGGCGTTAAGGGCCGGCTTGTCCTCGTTGTTGAAGATCGTCTCGACGTGAACGGTGTAGTCGCCGTCGAACCCGCGGGGGCAGACGTAGACCTCCTCGGGATGATTGCCGTACCCGTTCTTAACGATGGAGCCGCCGAACACCGTGCGTGGGGTTCGATACCGCGCCGTGGCGCCGAGGGGCTCGTCGATGGCGAGGTCGAGGTCGGCGTCACCCACCCACGTGAGACGGAGGAAAATGTCTCGTGCCTCGGCTTCCGGGAGTCGGTTGAGCAGGGCGTCGGCGTCGGCCCCTTTGTTCTCCTCGCGGAGGGTCTTCACGAGGGTCTCGACTTGCTTCCTTGCGTCGCGACGGACGGCTTCGTCAACCCCCG
>JAYUFP010000950.1:0-2962 GCA_043738665.1 Isosphaeraceae bacterium | reverse complement strand
GAACTCAAACCGTCGGCGCGAACGAACTCAAACCGTCGGCGCGAACGAACTCAAACCGTCGGCGCGAACGAACTCAAACCCGCGGCGCGAACGAACTCGACTCTTCCAAATGAGAAAGAGCCCCGGATTCGAAGAACTCGAACCGGAACCCGAATCGATAGTCAGCAGTGGGCGGCGATCGCTGTATTCGTGGAGGCCGATCGCCTTACCAGACTCAACGAGCCGCCAATTGCGAACAAGTATTTGATGCGGATCTTGAAATCAGGCGGGGTTATCGAGCGACGCGACGACCTCGTCACCTTTCAGAACTTTGTCTTCGACGTACGGCGGCCGCGCCCGCTTGCCGATCAGTTCCTCGATCTCGGTGACGTTCAGCACTTCGCGCTCGATCAGGGTCTCGGTCAGGCGTTCGAGTTCGTCTCGGTGACCGACCAAAAGTTGAAAGGCGCGGTCGTCGGCCTCCCGGAGAATTCGCGAAACCTCCTCGTCGATGATCTGTGCGGTGTGCTCGGAGTGGTCGCGAGTCTCGCTCATTTCTCGGCCGAGGAACGGGTGTTCTTCGGACGCCCGGAAAAAGACGGGGCCGATCTTCTCGCTCATGCCCCACTGGGTGACCATCATCCGCGCCAGGCGAGTCGCCTGTTTCAGGTCTCCCGCGGCACCCGCGGTCAGGTCGTTGTAGACGAGGCGTTCGGCCGCTCTACCACCCAACGCGACAGCCAGGTCGGCCAGGACTTCGCTCTCGTTGATGCCGAGTCGGTCTTCCTCGGGGAGGAACTGGGTCACGCCCAAGGCACGACCTCGGGGGATGATCGTCACCTTGTGGACCGGGTCCGCGCAGGGACTCAGCCAGGCGACCAGGGCGTGTCCCGCCTCGTGATAGGCGGTGAGGCGCTTGTCCTTCTCGGTGATGACCTCTTCGCGCTTCGCACCCATGATGATCTTGTCGCGCGCGGCGTCAAAATCCTTCATGTCGACTTTGTCTTTGTCTTCGCGGACCGCGAGCAAGACCGCCTCGTTGACGAGGTTTTCGAGGTCGGCGCCGCTCATCCCGACGGTCCCCCTCGCGATCGTGTCCAGGTTCACCGCGTCGTCGAGTGGCTTGTTGCGGGTGTGGACCTTGAGGATCTCAAAGCGGCCCTTTCGGGTCGGCCGGTCGACGCTGACATGCCGGTCGAAGCGGCCGGGACGGAGCAAGGCCGGGTCGAGCACGTCGGGCCGGTTGGTCGCCGCCAGGACGATTACGCTCTCGTTAGGCGAAAACCCATCCATCTCGGTGAGGATCTGGTTGAGAGTCTGCTCGCGTTCGTCATGGCCGCCGCCCAAGCCAGCGCCTCGGACCCTTCCGACGGCGTCGATTTCGTCGATGAAGAGGATGCAAGGGCTGTTTTCCTTGGCGGTTTTGAACATGTCGCGGACGCGGCTGGCTCCCACGCCGACGAACATCTGAATGAATTCCGAGCCCGAGATCGAGAAGAACGGCACCCCGGCCTCTCCCGCCACTGCGCGTGCCAGGAGCGTCTTTCCGGAACCCGGCGGGCCGATCAGGAGGACGCCTTTGGGGATTCGTCCGCCAAGCCTCTGAAACTTTTCGGGGTTCTTGAGGAACTCGACGATCTCCTGAAGCTCGCTCTTGGCGTTTTCGAGCCCGGCGACTTCGTCGAACGTGGTTCGCTGCTTGGACTTGTCGTGACGTTTGGCGGGGCTTTTGACGAACGACCCGAGGATGCCGCCGTCGAACTGGTCGCGTGCCCGCCGCATCATGAAGTAGATGAGGCCGACGATCATGAACGTGGGCAGGAGAAGGGTGATCCAGACGAAGCCATTGGCGGTGTTCGGCGGCAAAGTTTCGACGCGAGGCTCTTCGAGACCGGCTTTCTTGGCCCCTGCCGTTACCTTATCCAGAACGGGCTGAATCGATTGTTCCGAGGGGAAGTAGGTATAGAACTTCTCGATCGGGACCGGTGCGGTGGCGGACTGCGAGCGATACTCGCCTTTCTTGCGGAGTTCGCCGTGGACCTCACCTCCCTGCACGGACAGGCCTTTGATGCTGCCTTTATCGACCTGTTCAAGAAACCAGGTATAGCTGACCTGGATCTCGTTCTTGGGTACGAATTGCCAGAAAATGATCGTGAAACCGGCGATCAGCAAGAGCCAGAGCCAAGGGGGCGTCGGCGACCCACCGGAACCGTTGGGCTTGCGAGGGCTCGTCGGCTTGCGCGGGGTTTCTTGTGGCGGTCGACTCTCCATGCGATCTCGATTCCCTGGGATGTTGCGTCTCGACCCGTTATGAGGCGCGGCCGTCGGCTCAACAGCGTCGACCACGGAACTCGTATTGTAGCGGATTCCGTCGCGAAAGTTCACCCCCCCCTTCGCCGAAGGGGCGGGGTGGTTTCATTTTCGACATGGAGTTCTTGGGATGCCCAATGCTTGATGGTCAATGACCAAGAAAGGAGACGGCGATCTTGCCTAGATCCCTTAATCTTCTTAGTTCATTGACAATCGGACATTGGTCATCTGATTCTGGGAAAAATGAAATGGCCCTGGCCGGAGGGGGTATTCAGTTGGCTTGGCGGATCTGGGCAATCTCGGCTTAGGACCGAAAACACGTTAATTCAGGGAAAAGCGTCAATGCCTAGAGGCTCCTCCCGCCTCCAGCCATTTTTCACAATCGATCGCCGCGGCACAGCCTGACCCTGCCGCCGTGATCGCCTGGCGGTAGTGGGTGTCTACCACGTCCCCAGCGGCGAACACGCCTTCGATGCTCGTCGACGATCCGTAGTTCGGTATCCTGTCGAGCAACCCGGCGGGCGCGACCACGCCTTTCCAGGCCAAAGCGGTGCGAGTGAGGAGATACCCTTCGGGCGTTGTCGCGAGCTTGCCTTCGAACACTTTGGTGTTTGGCGAATGACCGATCGCGAGGAAGACGCCGTCGAAGGTCACGTCGCGTTTCGCGCCGTCC
>JAYUFP010000949.1:0-2962 GCA_043738665.1 Isosphaeraceae bacterium | reverse complement strand
TGGGAATGCCGTCCTGGACGCTCCGCGTCCGCATTTGATGCCAACAGACGACGCAGAGCGCCAAAGACGGCATTCCCATGCAGCGCGTGGGAACGAGAGCGAATCGCGTGCTTTCCAGGAGTTTTCCCGCAATGACGCGACCCTTCTTCCTATTCGCAGTCTTCATCCTTGCCGTATCCGCGGCCGCGGCCTCGCCTCCGAACGTGGTTCTGATCGTCTCCGACGACCAGGGGTGGCAGGATTACTCGTTCATGGGTCATCCTCAGATCAAAACACCCCGGCTCGACAAGCTCGCGGGCGAAAGCCTGCGGTTCCGCCGGGGTTATGTGCCTTCGAGCCTGTGCTCTCCGAGCCTCGCGTCGATCCTCACCGGGCGTTACCCGCACCAGCACGGGGTGACGGGGAACGATCCGCCTCGTGGGCCGAACTCCCAGACGGGTCGCGCGGAATTAGTCTCATTCTTTGATAAATCCCCCACGCTGCCTCGTATTCTGGCCGAGAATGGCTATGTCAGCTTCCAGACGGGCAAGTGGTGGGGCGGGAACTTCAAACACGGCGGGTTCACCGGCGGGATGACTCACGGCGACCCCGACAAAGGGGGCCGGCACGGCGACGATGGCCTTTCGATCGGCCGCAAGACGTTGAAACCGGCGTTCGACTTTATCGACAAAGCCGTCGCGGAGAAGACCCCGTTTCTCCTCTGGTACGCCCCGATGATGCCCCACTCGCCTCATAACCCTCCTGCGCGGTTGCTCGCGAAATACAAGGACAAGGCCCCGTCGCTGGAAGTCGCCAAGTACTGGGCCATGGTCGAATGGTTCGACGAGACTTGCGGGCAGTTGCTCGACCACCTGAAGGATCAAAATGTCGACGACAACACACTGGTCATCTATGTCACGGATAACGGCTGGATCCAGGACCCCGCCGCCGACCGCTATGCCCCGCGCTCGAAACAATCGCCGTACGACGGTGGGTTGAGGACCCCGATTTTGGTGCGACGGCCCGGCAAGGTTGTTCCGGGGGAATCCCAGCGGCTCGCCTCGTCGCTCGATATTTTACCCACGGTCCTGAATGCCGCGGGGGTCAAGCCGCCGCCGGGTCTGACGGGGTTGAACCTACTCGACGACGGTCAACTGGCGAAACGGGACACCCTCTACGGCGAGATCTTCGCCCACGACGTCGCCGACCTCCACCGCCCCGCGGCGAGCCTTCGATTTCGCTGGGCGATCGAAGGGGACTGGAAGCTGATCGTCCCCGACCCGACGAACGAACCGAAGGCGAAGGTCGAGCTTTTCGACCTCGGTCGCGACCCCGGCGAGACCCGGAACCTCGCCGCGGAAAGGCCGGAGGTCGTGAAGCGGCTCCGCGACAAGATCAACGCGTGGTGGCCCGTGGATGAGATCAAGCGGGCGATGCCGCCTTCGGCCGCGCGGGGGGCGGAGGTCGCCCGCAAGCCGCTGAACCCGCCGTTCTGGTCGCCGCGTGCGTATGAAGACGCTTGGAAGCGTTGGGGCGTCAAGGAAAAGCCGGCCGATTACGCGAAGGCCTTTCGCGACTACTACGGCCTGCACCCCGTGCCTTATGAGAACGCCGGCTTGCCGATGGGAATCCACCGCGCGAAGGGCTTGCTGGGCGTCGGGCAGGCGCTCGGCAACGACTGCTTGATCTGCCACGGCGGCACGGTCGCGGGACAGACGATCGTGGGCCTGGGGAATTCGTCGTACGACCTCCAGACGCTCTATGAAGACCTGTACGCGGCCGACGGCGTGGGTCCTTACACGCCGCTCACGGTGAGTGCCGTGCGGGGGACGAGCGAGGCTTCGAATTTCGCGATTTACTTGATGCAGTTCCGCGACGCCGATCTGAAGCACCGGGTGCCCGTGCGTTATCCGATCCAAGAAAACATTTGTGAAGACGTACCGGCATGGTGGTTATATAAAAAAAAGTCGACGATTTACCATCTGGGAGTGGCGGACGGCCGCTCGGTCCGCACGTTGATGCCGTTCTTGTTGATCCCCACGGCCAGCGCCGAGTCGATCAAGTCGCACGAGGCGGATTTCGCCGACCTCCGCGCGTACTTGCTTTCGATCGAGGCCCCGAAGTACCCGTTTGCCGTCGACCGGGGGCTCGCGGATCGTGGGAAGGTCGTCTTCGAGACGACGTGCGCGAAGTGCCACGGCACCTACGGGCCGGACGGGCGTTACCCGAACAAGGTCGTCCCCCTGGACAAGATCGGCACCGACCCGACCCTGGCCACGGCGTTCGACGCCACCGCCGTGAAGCACTACCTGAGCAGTTGGTTCGCCCGGGAGCGTGGGCCTGCCGGTGAGGCGTACCACGGCCTGAACGGGGGAGGCTACCAGGCCCCGCCCCTCGACGGAATTTGGGCCACCGCGCCCTATTTGCACAACGGCTCGGTGCCCACGGTTTATCAAGTGCTTAACTCTCAATCCAGGCCCCGACGCTTCACGCGGAGCTATCGGGGGAGGGTCGAGGATTTCGACATGTCGCGCTTGGGCGTGACGTATGTTGACGTCGAGAGGCCCGTCGACCCCGACTCGCCCGCGGTCGAGCGGCGGAAGGTTTACGACACGGCCTTGCCGGGTCGGGGGAATGGCGGGCACACGTTCGGGGATTCGCTGGCGGAGGGGGATCGGATGGCGGTGATTGAGTATTTGAAGAAGCTTTAAATTATAATGAACTGTGAATAACGTTAAATTGGATATAAAATCATTCGCAATCGCGATACGGTCGCTCTCGCCTCGCCCCGGCTCGTCTCGGCGGGGAGAGGGATGAAGTGAAGGGCGGCGACTGCGAGATATTGTTGCGCGCGATGTGATGAATTCACGGGCGAGCGATCCTTTTCCCCCCTCTTGCAACTCGTCGTATCCACACAAGCCATTCGGAGATTGACTTCGGTCACGGAACCGCCCGGGACGAATCCTGAGACGATCGCCCTCGC
>JAYUFP010000948.1:0-9022 GCA_043738665.1 Isosphaeraceae bacterium | reverse complement strand
TCGTCTCGTCTCGTCTCGTCTCGACGTTCTCTGCGATCTCCGCGGTTAGAGGCTATCCGGCATCTCTTCTGCGTTGGGCAAATGACTGATGACGAATGACGGGTGACTGATGCGAGGGGAAAAGCGGGAATTTCCGCGAAATCGCTCGCTTGGCGGTCGGTCCGATCCGCCATAAGTTATTCGTCATTCGCCATTTAAGTTTCCGGACAGCCTGTTGGATCGCGTGCGACTTTTCGAGGACTTCTCGAGTTTGCAATCCTGCTGACTCCCCATGACGGGGGCGTTGCGGACGACCCCGCGCCGGGTTAGCCTACTGTCCAACGCACACGACTGACCGACCGAGGGCCATCGGACCGAAGCCCGGGTCTCCTTGGTTGAATTCCCCCGACAATCGGGGAGAAGGGCCGCGCCGAATGAACACCGTGCTGGTTATCTTGCTGGGGCTCGTCGGGTTGATTGTTGTGCTCGCCCTTTTCGGGGTCGGCATCTACAACTCGTTGGTCGCCCTGCGGAACCGCTACAAGAACGCGTTCGCACAGATCGACGTTCAGCTCAAGCGCCGGAACGACTTGATCCCCAACCTCGTCGAGACCGCCAAAGGCTACATGTCCCACGAAAAGGGCACCCTCGAAGCCGTGATCAACGCCCGAAACGCCGCCGCCAGTGCCGGTAAGGCCGCCGCCGCCAGCCCCGGAGACCCCTCCGCGATGGCCGGCCTGGCCGCCGCCGAAGGCACCCTCAACGGAACGCTCGGCCGCCTGTTCGCGCTCGCCGAAGCGTACCCCGACCTCAAGGCCAATCAAAACATGCTCGCCCTTCAAGGCGAACTCGCGGCGACCGAAAATCAGATCGCGGGGACCCGCCAGTCCTATAACAACGCCGTCACCTCCTACAACACCCAGCGCGAGACGTTCCCCGCGGTGATCTTCGCCAACCTCTTCAATTTCACCGAAGCCAAGCTCTTCGAGGTCGAGACCGAGAAGGAACGCCAGGCCCCTCAGGTTTCGTTTTCTTGAGCGATTCTCAGGACGGCGGGAGGGCGACACCCGGGAGAGTCGGCGGTTAATACCAGTTTGGTGGGAGCCTCGGACTCTCCCGAGCGATGTCGGGTGCCATGTTTGCTTCGCGCCGGCATGGCACCCGGCCTATTTCCCGCTTGGGAAAAGCTAAGACCCCATAAGCCAGGAAAGCTCGGCCATGTTCTCGATGCGACTCCTCGCCCTGACCCTCCTGATCGCAACTTCGAGCCGAAACGCCCTTGCGCAAGACGCGCCGATCCCGCAGCCCCGGGATTACGCGAAGGCGATGCGAACGGTCGCCGCGAAGGGGAACGGGAAGCCGGGGGTCGTGATCCACGTCGGCGACTCGATCACTTACGCGAATCCGTACGGCCAGTGGCCGCGGATGGGCAAGGGTAAGACCGACGACGATCGTGAAACGCTTTCATGGATGCACGCCGGGGCCGATGACGACTCCGACGGCTGGTGGCTCGCGCGCGTCGATCATGCCGACGTGGGGCGCTCGCACACCGCGGCGGGCGGGCTCCGCGCCGATGAGTTGCTCGCGGGCGGGAAGAAAAACCTGGCATCGCTCCACGCCATGCTCAAGACGTACCGTCCCCAGGCCCTCGTCCTGATGATCGGCACCAACGACTCGGCACAAGGCCGACCTCTCACCGAATTCTCCAACGATTTCATTCGCGCCCTCGACCTGATCCTGGAGGCCGGGGTCGTTCCGATCGTCTCAACGATCCCCCCTGTCCACTCGCGTCTCGAACTGTCACATGCCTATAACAACGC
Organism: Isosphaeraceae bacterium; assembly: GCA_043738665.1. Classification (GTDB taxonomy): domain Bacteria; phylum Planctomycetota; class Planctomycetia; order Isosphaerales; family Isosphaeraceae; genus JAYUFP01. Next base: position 7,223 of record JAYUFP010000948.1, on the reverse strand, counting down.
GATCCGGGAGATCGCCCGGAAGCGATCGTTGCCCCTGATCGACTTCGAAGCCGAGATCCTCCGCCGACGCCCCGACGACTGGAACGGCAGTCTCCTGAACCTCAACGACGCCCACCCGACCGTCGAGCGCAACGGCGTATCACCGACCTCCGAGCCGACCGCCGCGAACCTCAAGGAGAGCGGTTATCTGCTCCGCGGCTGGCTCTCGGTGAAGAAGATCGCCGAGGTCAAACACGCGGTCTTCGACAACAAGCCGATTCAGACGAAAAGCCCCGCCTTGCCCAAAGGCGAGGTGGTTCGGCTCCCCGTCACCCGCGACACTTGGTTCTCGAACGTCGGTATCGAGGCCGACGGCAACAACGGGGGTTCGAACCGACTCAAGCTGAAGTCGTATCAGGAAATGTCGTTAATCGACATCGACCCGACGCCGCTGAAGGGCCGGGTCATTCTGGCCGTGACGCTTCACGTCCGGCTCGCCGCCGAACCGATTCTCAAACGGGTCACGGTGTCGTCGTTCAGCGGGGATTGGGTCGAGGGCACGGCAACCTCTTACGAGCCCCAGCGCGGGTCGTCGACCTTCCGCCACGCCGGCCACCCGGACGTATCCTGGACCCCCGACGGCGGCGACCTTTGCCGGGTCATGCTGGGGCAGGGGGGGACTCGCTGGAAGATGGCCGACGCCTCGCCGCCGGATGCGAATCGGTGGCAGACGATCCCCGTGGACCCGGCGGTGGTCGCGGCACGGGTCGCCCATCATTCGATAAAAGCCGGGGATGTTTGCACTGGATTTCTTCTGTTCGACGACACCGGGTCGGAATGGACCCGTGAAGGCGAAAAGTTTACACCCGTTCACATGCCTAATCGTTTCATTTTCAGCAGGGAGTCAGGCCCGAATTCCGCCCCTTATTTGACGGTCGTCCTCGGCCCGAAGGACGATTCGCCCCCGGACGCCACCGACGGCGCGGGCCACCGTAGTCCGTCGATCTCGAAAGTTTTCAAATCGTCCGACGAAATCGCCGCGCCGCTCCCCGGCACCCCTCCCGTTTTGGCCAACGGGAGAGGGCAGCCCTTGCCGAAGCTCGGCCTCGCTGAGATCGCGATCGTCGATGAACTCGATAAGGTGAGCACCGACGGCACGATGATTCCCGCCCAGGCCCAGGGCTATCTCGCTTCCAACCACCTCTGGAACGCCCGGGCCAAGGAAATCCGTCTCCATTCCGCTCGGAACGAGTTCGTCTCCTTTCAAATCTTGATCAAAGGCAAAACCTCGGTCCGGCCGTCGATGTCATTTGATGCGACGAGTTCAAGGAACATCCGCGTCGAGTTCGGAAGGTATGCCGATGTCTCGACGAAATCGGTTCCCTTGCCTGACCACATCCCGCTCGGGGGCGTGGAAGATCGTGACGTTTCACCGTCGCAAAGCCTGCACGCCGAGGTTTATGTCCCGCACGACACCCCAAGCGGCGACCACGACGGCACCCTGACATTGACCTCCGAGGGGCAAACGCTCGCCCTGAAAGTCCGCCTCCACGTCTGGGATTTCACTCTGCCCGATTCACTCAGCTTCCTCCCCGAGATGAACTGCTACGGGCTCCCGGCGAACGAGCGCGATTACTACCGGCTGGCCCACAAGCACCGCACCGTGTTGAACCGCGTCCCTTACTCGCAGCGCGGCGAGGTGGCCGAAGGCTGTGCCCCGGTATGGGACGGTCGCAAGCTCGATTGGACCGCCTACGACCGGCGTTTCGGTCCCTATCTCGACGGCTCGGCCTTCGCCGATCTGCCTCGCAAAGGGATGCCCATCGAGTGCTTCTACCTCCCCTTGAACGAGAACTGGCCGACTCCGATCGAGCCGAATTACAACGGCGACTACTGGGCCGACCGGGCGTTCACTCCGAACTACAGGCGTGACTTTGTCGAAGCGTCACGTCAATTCGCCGAACATCTCCATGGAAAACATTGGAACGAGACGCTCTTCCACGGATTCTTCAACGGCAAGAACGACTTCAAGCGAAACGGCTGGTCGCGAGGGTCGTCCCCCTGGCTGCTCGACGAGCCCGCGAACTTTCAAGACTTCTGGGCGTTGCGCTATTTCGCGACCGCGTTCCACGAAGGGGTGAACGCGGCCGGGCCGGGGACCGCGAAGGTCGTGTTCCGGGCCGACATCTCCCGGCCGCAGTGGCAGCGCGACTCGCTCGACGGCCTTCTCGATTACAACGTCGTGGGAAGTGCGGTGCGGTCCTATCGGCGGATCGTCATGGATCGAAAAGAGGCGGAGCAGCAGATCGTCGTCGAGTACGGGTCGGCCAACCCGATCGAGGAGTCGAACATGCAAGCGGTGGGCTGGAGCCTCGATTCATGGGCGATCGGGACCGACGGCGTCTTACCCTGGCAGACGATCGGTCGTGCCGAATCATGGGAAGAGGCCGACACGCTATCGCTGTTTTACCCCTCGAAAAATGGAAATGAGCCTGTTCCCTCGGTACGGCTCAAGGCGTTCCGTCGCGGGCAGCAAGACGTTGAGTATCTGACGTTGCTTTCAATCGTAACCAAGGAGCCGCGCTGGGCGGTGGCGGAACGCGTTCGCGAGGCCCTCGGGCTCGTCGGAGAACGTGGGGCGAGCGGAACGGCGGGGGCGGCCGAAGATGCGGGTTTGCTCCGTTACAAGCGGCTTCGTCCGCAAGACGCCTGGGCCTTGCGGTTCCGCGTCGGAGAGGCGGTCTCGAACTTGCACCCCGCGCCGAAGCGGCGACTCGTCGAGTTTCGAACTCCGCCACGCGACCCTTCGAAATTGACGGCGCGGGAGGTCGGCAAGTAAAGTGCGTCGCCAAGAAGAGTGGCTTCCTTTGATGGGTGGAGGGTGGGCTGGTGAAAAGCTGGTGTTGCCCGGGCTTTGTGTTGTTCCTTCGAATGGGTTGCGCCTTGCTTTCGGGTTGCGAGGCCTTGGTATCGACTCGGGAGAAAGTGAGCTGTCGCGAAACCGTCAGACGATCGCCCTCTCCCCGCAAAGCCGGGGCGAGGGCGATCGTCTTAGGATTCGTCCGAATATGTTCCGCGCGCACGGATTCGGCTTGCCCAACGAAATGGCACGCATCCTCATTCCTCAGTAATCGCCGATGATTGTCTTGTGGATTCTCACCTCGTGCTGACTCCCCTCCCGATCGACGCGGCTTTGCCCGCGATCATCGATTCCCTGCGGAAATCGCGGGCATTGGTCCTCGTGGCCCCTCCGGGATCGGGCAAGACGACGCGTGTCCCCCCCGCGATTCTTCGCGCGGGCTTGCTTTCTCCTCAAAACCCTGCGCTCGTGCTTTTGCAACCCCGTCGGGTCGCCGCGAGGGCCTCTGCCGCAAGGATTGCCGACGAGAACGGTTGGGATGTCGGCGAAGAAGTCGGTTACCACATCCGCTTCGAGAAGCGAATCGGCTCCAAGACACGCCTGCGCGTCGAAACGGAAGGGATTCTTAACCGTCGACTCGTTTCCGACCCATTCCTCGAAGGGGTCGGAGGGGTGATTCTCGACGAGTTTCATGAGCGGAGCCTCCACACCGATCTCGCCCTTGCGATGCTCAAGGAGGTCCGCGAAACGGTCCGCGAAGACCTCATCATCATCGTGATGTCGGCGACTCTCAACGCCGAACCCGTCTCGCGGTTCCTCGGCGATTGCCCGGTGATCGAGGCCCGGGGACGAGTTTTTCCCGTCGAGATCGTCTACAGGCCGACCATCAAACCGGGTGCCGCTGAAGCGGTCGCGGCGGCCGTGGGAGAGGCGTTGAGCGCCGGTGACGACGCCGGCCACGTCCTGGTTTTTCTCCCGGGCGCCGAGGAGATCCGCCGCGCCGCCGGACAAATCCCGCGTCGCGACGGACTGGAAATTCTGCCGCTTCACGGCGCTCTCTCCTCCGAGGAACAGGATCGGGCCTTGCGCCCGTCTTCGAAGCAAAAGGTCATCCTCGCGACGAACATCGCCGAGACCTCGCTGACGATCGACGGCGTCCGCACGGTCATCGATTCCGGCCTCGCGCGCTTCGCCGGTTACGATTCTTCAAGGGGGCTCGACCGACTGGAACTCGGCAAGATCAGCAAGGCATCGGCCACTCAGCGCGCGGGTCGAGCGGGGCGGACGGCTCCGGGGCGATGCATCCGCCTCTGGTCGGAAGGCGAGCAGCGCGGGTTAATCGATCACGACCCTCCCGAAGTCGCCCGGGTCGACCTCGCGGCAACCGTCCTGGCCCTGCATGCCTGGGGGGCGACGACGCCATCGAAGTTCGGCTGGTTCGAAGCCCCTCCCGTCGATCGCCTCGACTCGGCCGAGCGTCTGTTACGGATGCTGGGAGCGCTCGAAGGCGTCGATGCGAAGTTGACCGCGATCGGCCGACGCCTTCTCGCGATCCCCACCCACCCCAGGATCGCCCGCCTCCTGATCGCGGCGGCGGAAGCGGGCCACCCTCACGAAGGGGCTTCGCTCGCCGCCTTGCTCTCGGAAAAAGACGTCGCGGAACGGCCCCGGGCGGGCCGAGGTTTCAGGGACCGCGGCCGCGGTGAATCGGACCTCCTGATCCGGCTCGACCTGCTGAAAGAGGCGGAACGCCAGCGGTTTTCGCACAGTCTCCGCGATCAAGGGATCGACCCCGTCGCGTCGCGGAACGTCACCAGGGTTCGCGACGAATTTTTCCGTATCGTGAAACGCATTCAGGTCAATCCGTCAAAAGTTGAGGCCGACGAGTCGGCGATGCTGTCCTGGGTCTTGCTCGCCTACCCGGATCGGGTCGTCCGGAGGAGGGGCGGAGAGTCAACCGGGGTGATGGTGGGGGGACGCGGCATCCGGCTCGACCCCGAATCGGTGGTCCGCGACCACGAGTTTTTCGTGGCGCTCGACCCCCGCGAGGACCGTAAAGGCCCCGGAGGTGTCCGCGAGGCCCGCGTACGGATCGCCAGCGCGATTCGCGAAGAATGGCTCGAAGAGGGGTTCCCGGAGATCCTCCACCGAGAACGGACGATCGAATTTGACCAGGCGCGGCAGAAGATCCTCGCCGTGACCTCGGTCTGGTTCGCCGACCTCCTGCTCCGTGAGGACCGGAATGCGAAACTCGATCCCGATGAAGCCGGCAGAGCCCTGGGTGAATCGCTCAGGCCCCGCGCGGTCGAGTTCGTGAAAGTCGATGAGGCCGCGGCGCGCTGGCTTGAACGTCTGGAGTTCCTCCGAAACGCCATGCCCGAAGCGGAATGGCCCGAGATCGATGAGCAAACTTTGGGAGACGTCGTCGCGGAGGCGAGCTTCGCGAAGCAAACCGTGGACGAAGTGAGAAGGACCGCGCTCGTCCCGCTTTTAAAGGGCAAACTGACTCACTCACAGAGCCGTACACTCGACGAGCACGCTCCCGAATCGCTCGCGGTTCCCAGCGGAAACCGGGTCCGCCTGATTTATGAAACGGGCCGGCCGCCGGTCCTCGCGGTGCGTCTGCAAGAACTCTTCGGGCTCCGGGCGACGCCTCGGGTCGCGGCGGGGCGGGTTGCCGTGGTGCTTCACCTCCTGGGTCCGAATTACCGGCCGGTGCAGGTCACGGACGACCTTAAGAGCTTCTGGGCGACGACGTATTTTCAGGTCCGGAAAGACCTTCGAGCGCGCTACCCGCGCCATTCCTGGCCCGACGATCCGCTCAATGCCAGGCCCGAAGCCAAAGGGGGGCGAAGGACATGAACCGGGATCGCGGTCGCTACACCCGTTAAAGTCGGCACGACCGACCGCCGATGAACTAGGAACGTGGCGGGCTCGCACGCGGGTCGTCGGTGTCCAGGGGATACGTCTCATGAGCTTGTGGAATCGCGCCGGAAATCGCTCGAAGAAACGCCTTTGCAGGGTGATGAACTTCGAATCTCTGGAACGGCGAGCGCTGCTCTCGGCGGTTCCCGTGCTCAACGCGGGAAATCCCCGACCGATCGACGTTGCCATGGCCATGCGTCGCGAGAGAATCGCCGCGCACTACGCCGCCATGCACCCGGCACCCACGTACCCGTCGCCGGTGATTCATCAATCGGTGGTCGGCCAGGGTAAATTCGCCTACGATACGGTCAACCGCGGACTGACCATGGCGAAGTCGGCTCCCGTGCGGAATGTGGGCGTGAGCTACGCGAAATTGACGTTCGCGGGCCGAACCCGGAAGGTGGGGGCGGCCTATTTTCACGCCATCATTCACGGCAACGGCAAGCAGGTCAACGAACTGAGCAGAACCCGGCTCGTCAAGCAGGTCGGCAAGGACTTCACGAAGTTGAGCACGTCGCCCGCCGTGAAGCATGTCGGCCAAGCCTTCACCCGGTTCGGCAATGTCGTCAGCGATCAATTCAGCAAGTACTTCGGGCTCAAGAAGGTCAAGCCTTCGGTCCACAAGGGCCGCTGACTTTTCCCGGACGACTCGGCGACCGGCGCGCGGGCACTGACCGGCTCCGGAGGCCGAGTTGAGGCCGTCGAGCTCAAGTCGCATCAGTGTTCAACGACCTTGGCCGGTCGAGACGCGGCGTCGCGCTCGAAACGGTCAGCGCAGTGTCGCGGGAACCCGGGAAACGATGTGCTGACAGGTCGACGCGCCGCCCTCCAAGCTTTCGCACATCGCACACTCCAATTGCTTCCACGAAGCGGTCGACTCGCCCCCTCCCAGTCCCGCCGTCGCGAGGTACGCGACGACGGTCGCGATCAGGAAAACGTGGACATAAGGGTCAAAGATCCAGCGCGCGACCGACTTCATGGTGTGCCTCCGAGGCGCAATTCCTGCCTCTCACCCCTGCCCGAATCTCTCATGCCGTTGATGGTTCCGAAAAACCACACGCTCCAGCTTAGGCCACGATCGTTGCTTTCCATGCGCATCGTGACGCTTTTTTGCCGCTCGGACCCGTGACAACCTGTCGTGAGAGAAGGACGTCACAGGTCGTTTCAACCACGGGGGCAAATCCGAAGCCCCGGCACAGGGATCTCCGGCCTCATTCGCGTCAACGATCCGCGCTCCCCACTGAATTTGTCCCTTTTTCGAAATGGCGAAGACGCCCGGTCGAGAATACACCTCGAACGGACGTCTCCGGACTTCTCGCGTGTGCGTTGAACGAATGTCACTTCTTGTAGGACGATTTCGGCGTCGGGACTGCGACCAGGCGGCCGTTGACGTACTTGTAGAACGTGCCGCCCGGGGGGGTGATGCTGTAAGACGTACGGCCGTTGTAAAGGCGGAAAT
>JAYUFP010000947.1:0-2971 GCA_043738665.1 Isosphaeraceae bacterium | reverse complement strand
GGCGGGGCCACACCCGTTCCCATTCCGAACACGGCCGTTAAGCCCGTCGGGCCCATGATAGTGCCCTTGGCGCGAAAGTCGGTCATCGCCGGAATCCTTTTCGACACCGCCCCGCCTCAGACCCAGTCTGACGCGGGGCGGTGTCGTTTCGAACGCCCGGTTTTTTCGCTATTTCAGAGAATCGTGCATCGTCGTTCGCAACAGGAATCTTCGATTTTCCTCATGGGAACTCCGTCAATGACCAGAATCGCGGAGAAGCTTCGATGGGGAATTCTCGGCTGCGCTCGGATCACTCGACGGGGCCTGATTCCCGGCCTTGCCGACTCACATACGGGCCGGCTTGTCGCCATCGCGAGTCGTGATGCGACGACCTCAAAAGCCTGGGCCGACGAATTCGCGATCCCGCGTTCCTTTGGATCTTATGAAGAACTGATTGCCGATCCCGAGATCGATGCCGTTTATATTCCCCTGCCCAATGAATTGCACAAGCCCTGGGTTCTGGCCGCGGCAGACGCCCGTAAGCACATCCTTTGTGAGAAGCCTCTCGCCCTGAATGCGATCGAAGCCCGAGAAATGGTCGATCATTGTCGATCACGTCAGGTCGTCTTGATGGAAGCCTTCATGTGGAGGCACCAGCCGCGGACCATTGAACTTCTTAACCAGGTAGCCGCCGGCGTCATCGGCGAATTGCGGCTCATCCGTTCGTCGTTCTCATTCCCGATTGAACCGAACGACTGGCGACTCGACGCGTCCCGAGGCGGCGGCGCACTCTGGGACGTCGGCTGCTACGGGGTAAGCACCGTCCGACTCTTCGCGAGACAGGATCCCGAATCGATCCGCTCGCATGCCCGTTTCGGCCACACCGGGGTCGACCTTTCGTTGACGGCCGAGATGAAGTTCCCGAACGGAGTCCTCGGGCTCATCGATTGCAGTTTCGAGCAACCTTTCCGTTGCGTTTATGAACTCGTCGGCTCTCTCGGAACAATCGACGTGCCGGACGCCTATCTGCCGCCGGAAAGGCCGATAGCCCGGCTCAGCATCGACGGGTCGACAAGTGAGCTTGTCTTTGAGAACACGAATCAATACGCGGCGATGATCGATGCGTTCGGCCTTGCGGTGTCCGCCGGGGGGACACTTGTTCCCCCGTCCGAGGACGGGCTCGCACAGGCGGAAGCCCTTGACGCCGTCCTCGCGGCGGCCAAAAGTGCGTAATACCCGAAAGGTTCACGCCTTCGAAATGAAACGAAGGCCCCGAGCGATGTCCCACCGATCTGAATGCCGGCAGGACGGCTCGGGGCCTTTGTCATTAAAGCATGTCAAATCTTAGCGGGGTTGGGTCGGGGGATTGACCGGGGCCGCGGGCGCGGCCTGTGCCGGGTTTGTCTGACTGCCGAGTGCCGAATTAATCATATTTCGCGGGGAATTCGGCGCCTCCGGCTGGTTGAGCATTTGCAGCTTGCTCATGATCACCCGGCGGGCGGTGTCGGCTTCCTGCGGCGAAATCTGACCGTCGTGATTCAGGTCCGCGACGCGGAAGGCGACGCGGGTCGGTTCGAGAATCGCCTTTTCAAATTCGGCCTGGCTGATCTGGCCGTTATTGTCGGTATCGGCTTGCGCGAAAACGGCCTGACCGGCCTGTCGCGCGATTCCGGCGAGTCCCGCGTTGACCTCGCTCGTGCTCAGCTCGTTGTCGCGATTGGTGTCCGCCGCGGCGAAAAGCCCCTGGATCGTGGTCTGGACGGCCTGTCGCAGCTCAGTCGCCTGGAGTTGCTTGTCGTTGTTCGTGTCGAAAACCGCCTCCAGGTTGTTCAGCGCGACCTGGGGATTCTTGGGGTTGTTACCCTGGGTCGCGGCGGTATTCGGGGTCGACTTCGCGGTCTCGATCACGTACTTGAGCCAGGGCTTCGTGGCCAGGAATGCGTCTCTGGCTTGCTTGGCCTCTTCCTTGGAAAGGACGCCGTCGCCGTTCTGGTCGGCGCGGAAGAAGAAACCGCCGACGACCAGATTGCCCGCGTCGACCGCCTCTTTCTGCGAGATCTGGCCGTCGTTATTCTCGTCGGCGAGCTTGAAGATCATCCGCCCGGTGTCTTGCAGATCGGCCAGGCTATCGATGGGCCCGGGAAGGTCGCCCGCCTTGTGCGCCGGGATCTGATTGGCGTTGGGATTCGGGTTCGGATTCTGTGCCCACGCCGGGCCCGACATCAAACCGGCGGCCAGCAAGCCCGTTCCCAAAATTGCGTACTTCTTCATCTGAGGTTCCTCACTGTGGGTCCGTACGAACGACGCTTCTTCCAAAACGCAAGGAAGACCGTTCGTCGACTCGTCAATGAGCCCCCCGCAATGCCGGTGCCAGCATCACTCTTCGCTTGTTCTTCAACAAAAATCAACGCACGAACTTTGCCTAATCCTCCTTACTTCCCCAACATCGAACTATCGGGCACGGATGCTTGAATATAAGGTCATCATCGCGCATTGCCGGTCTGATCGTCGCGCAAGGGGCTTCCCGGTTCCCACGATCGTCAGCGGAAGAATTGCCAGCGGCCGGGGGGTTCGAACGCGTTTTGATAATATTCGATGGCCGGAGCAAGGCCGGCGGCGGGCCAGACGAGCGCCACGACGTCGAACCGGCATTTCTGTTCGAGGACCCGGTGGCGGCGAAGGAAATGAAGTGCGGCCATCGTCAGGCGCCTCTGTTTTTCCTCGGTCACGGCTTCGACGGGATGCCCGGCCCTGCGCGTCTTGACTTCGACGAACACCAGCGTGTCGCCGTCGCGAGCGATCAAGTCGACCTCCCCGAGCGCCGTGCGATAGCCCCGGAGGATCACCCGCATCCCTCTGGATTTCAGGTGCCTGGCCGCCGCACGCTCGCCTTCGTCGCCGAGGACGCGGTTCAGCAGGGCTCGGAGCGCGCGGTTCAAGGGACGGTCACTCCCGCTTTCGAGGTGATGACCGTCCCTGGCCTGTTCCTGGT
>JAYUFP010000946.1:0-2975 GCA_043738665.1 Isosphaeraceae bacterium | reverse complement strand
CGGCCACCACCCGGTGGGAGCGGGCGACGTGAAACATCTGGTCGTCGGCATCAACGCCCAGGATCAGGATGCCTCGGCCTCGGTGGTCTTCACAAACTTCACGCTCGAAGCGACCGGCCTGTCCACCCCCGCCGAAGCGACCTTCGACGAGAAGGCCCTTCCCGCACGACTCGTCTGGAACTTTCAGGGCATTGTTCCGCCCCCGTTCCTCAAGCCAAACAAAGTCACCCCACCCAATCTGTCCGAACCAACCGACACGGGCTTGAAACTGACGCGGGCAGCAAACGCGGTCAAAGGGAACGACCAAGTCTCTCTCCAGTGGAACGGCCTCATTCAGGGAGACTTCGAGGTCACGGCGGACTATCGCGACTACCAGTCGAAGTCGATCGGAACCGACTGGAAAGTCCCACGCATCGAGTTGGCGTCGTATCTCTATCCCGTCGGTGGCAAGGATCACTCGCACGTCTTCGCGGTCTTTCACGAACGGAAGGCCAACAGCGAGGCAATCCAAGGCCAGGTGGGAACGCGCGGGGCCGACAACCAGTTCACATGGACGAGCGACATCTTTACTCAAGAGCGTTCCACCGGTCGCCTGCGCCTCGCGCGAAAGGGCAAACGCGTCTTTCAACTCACCGCCCCCGCCGACTCGAACGACTGGACGCTGGTCGGCTTCAACGACCTCGACAACGAAGACCTCCGCCAACTGATCCTCTCCGTCCGCAGCGACGACCTTACCGCCGATGTCACCGCCACGCTGACCAACCTCACCATCCGGGCCGACAAGATTGAAGGGGTGAAGTAACCGCAGAGGTTGTGTTGCCGCGACGCAGGAGGGGCTGGAAACGATGTTGGTTTCATGACACTTTCATCGCACTTTATTGACGGTCTCCGTCGAGCCGAACAGCATCGCGGTCGTCCCGTTTCCGCCGACAATCCGAATCGTTCCCCCGCTCACGGACTCCAACCAATACTCGACCACGAGGCATCACATGGACATCGACGCCAACGCCGACCTCGACACCGAACCCCGTCCGACTTGGTTGGAGCGATTGCGAGCCACCCCGCGCGGCGTGTGGGGTCTTGGTTTGATGCTGCTCGCGCTGGTCACGCCATTTTTGGTGCGCGCGTGGTTTCTGTCGCAGGTGCCCGACATCGGCGACCCCTTCGACGTGGCCGCGTTTTGCAAGAGCATGGATGTCCCACCCGAGCAGCGCGTACTTAACGCCCATCGCATCGCGGATCGGCTGTATTACGACGAGTACTGGGCGCGACGGACAGGCTCCGTGCCACTCACCGGAACCTGGATCGGGTCGTCGCCCACCAGGGACGTGATTGAAACCGTCGTCACACAAGGCTGGGGAGCGGCCGAAGACTTCGTGAAGGAGTGGGTGGCCACGCACGAACCGAGCCTGCTCGAATGGAAGCGGGCGACCGAACTGAATGGCATCCGGTTCGATCCCACCGAGGATTTGATCTGGTGGTTCGACGAAGCATTCAATAATCATTTCCACGAATTTGATTCTTTGGCCGTGCTTTGTGGTCGGCGGTGCGAGGCGGAGCACGACTTGGCCGGGGCCTTCCAGTGGTATCGCGCGGGAATTCTCGTTCGCGATCAATTGTGGGGCGCGGCGTGGAAAGCTGACGATCTGTCAAACATCCTCGATTGGGCGGCGTTGCCGGAAGTGTCCGCTGCTCAACTGCGGACGGCCCTCGGGCAACTTCGTCGCGATCGCGCAGCGAGACAACCCGCCTCGCACGCCATCAAAGTGGAATACCTTCGTGCGATGAACTCGTTGAGGAAACGAGACGGACTGGCCACGGCGATCCGTTACCGATCCGGCACGCAAAGTCCGATGGACACAAAGACGGCCGTGTTCTGGCGGTTCGTCTATTGGATCGGCGGCGAGCCGGAACGAACTCGACGCCTCTACCAACATCTGGTGGCCAATCAATTGCGCGGGGTTGACCTGCCCGCCCCGACACACCGGGCGTTGCACACTCCGACATCGACGCTGATCTACAACGACGATGCGGCCGTACCGCTGCCATCACAGCACTTGTCAGCAGCGCGAATCGCCCAAGCCATCCGCATGTCGGCGATCAGTTCCGGACTGGAAGGCTCTGTCACGGGTGGGCAACTGTTGCGAGACCCCATTTTTGAACATTTTTTCCGGGAAGCACGCGCGTTCCCCGCATTGTTTGAACTGGCACTGGTTCTTCAAATTCATCGCCGGGAACACGGAACCTTTCCCGCCCAACTCGAATACCTCGTACCGGGCTACATCGACGCCGTGCCCGTCGATCCGTGCGACCCCAAGGCTCTCCCCGTCCGCTACCGGCTCGATGATCCAGACCGAGCCACCCTGTGGAGCGTCGGCGGCAATGATGTCGATGACAACGGTATTCTTCGTGGCGCCGACGCGCTGCTGGTCGTTCGCGCCCCCGCAGTTGTCGGCAATGGCCCGGTGCCGGAGACAGCCAGGGACTGATCTCCTGACATCAGATCACATCCCGCTCGGCCGCCGCCCTCTGCAAACGCTGGCTCGAAGGGAATTTCGTCGTCGTCGCCAACCCGTCGAAAAAGGCTCGCCGCGATCCGTTGGCGGCGGAGTACGATTCGTTCATCGACCAGAGCTTGAAATAACGCTTGTGACAACCGGTGCATCATGGCAAACGCTCAGACAACGACATTGCAGCGCGTGTTGACCCTGCTGACGGGGCTGCTGATTCTCAAAGTCACCGTGGCCGTGATGCTGGGGTATGTGAATTACTTCCCGCCGAATTTTGATGCCGACTTCCTGCGAGGACGGGAACGTTACTTCTTCGGTGCGTACCAATGGGCGTTCTATCGCAGGGTGGCCCAGCTTGCTTCAAGCCGGGTGCGAAGCACAAGAAATCGCTGAAAGAACATCGATCAAGTACACCGCGTTGAAACCCAATCGAACGTGAACCCACCGTTTCTTGGGCCTCCGGCC
>JAYUFP010000945.1:0-24982 GCA_043738665.1 Isosphaeraceae bacterium | reverse complement strand
GATGACCGATGCGAGAAAACCGGCGGGAAAACGCCGCATTCGCTCTTTCCGATCCGTCATCAGCCATTTCCTAGCCAATTCCTTTCCGGACAGACTCTTAGACACTTATGCACACCAAGAAGTCGATTCTCAAGAGTCGCCTCCCGAGGAGGCGCACCGCCTCTCGAAAACCCGTTCTAGGTTAACAATGATCGCTCCGACTCGGACGATCTCACCGGTCAATCGGGGAGGCGACAATGCGTCATGTGTTCCGGCGACCTTCGAAGATGTTGAGGCCAGAGATCCTGATCGCGGCTCTGATTTTCCTCCTCGCCAATGGATACCGGCCAGGCTTTGCCGGAGTTGAAGGCGAAGAAAGCGACAAGGCCACCGCGATTAGCAATCGCATGGACAAGGTGAGGGCCGATCTCGAAAAGGAGATCGCGCCGCTCAACTCCAAACCCCTTCTTCGAAAAGGGAGCTTCGCCCCTTCCTCGAAAAATTCACGAGCCGATCGGATCGACGCGGCGCTCTTCCATCGTTTCCGTACCGGCCAGGTGTTTGGGTATCGCGTCGAGATCGAGATTCCTGGGAATTCGCAAACCGAGCGGTTTGTGGGAAGCCCGATTTTCACGGTCTACGCGGTCGATGAAGAGGGATGCGCGGAAATGTTCGTGAATGGAAAATTGGAGAATTCTCTCAGGCGTCATCAAACCGAGACCGAAAACGCGAATACAAAACGCGACGTTTGGATTGGTTCATGGATCGTCGTTGACACCCATGGCAAATGTATCCGGAGCAAGGACGATGTGAATGAAAAGAAGTTGCCGGATTATCTGATCTCGACGGTCAAACTCAAGGAATTGCTTTTTCCCGGCCTGACTGCTTCCACAACGGGCGAACACCGCGAGGTCAAATCCGCGATGCTCTGGACGACCCCCGTCACACCGGCTCCCATGGTGACCCCACCTTCGACAATGAGCGGCGGATTGAAAATAGCGAAATTCGTCCCGGTCGCCAACTGGAGTGTCGGCCCATCGGTCGAGTCGGGGACGCAACTCCGCGCGATCCGTTGCGTCCCGGAGTCCGATCGCGTCGTGCGTTTGCATAAGGAGCGGGGATTCGTCGGCAAGGTCGCGCCGAAAACCATCGTTGATTTCAAAAGCGACTACCGGTTCGATCGGGGACGCGGTCTCTTGCTGGAGAGTTCGGCGACAATCAAGTTCGTGTCCGATGGAAAGACCAGCACGGCGGCCGTACGCACGCGCCTCCTGGAGGGCGAAGAATTAAGGAAAGCAAGGGCGAAGGCCGACGACGATTGGAAAACGAGCCCCGAAGCACTCGACCCATTTGAATTAAAGCGCATCCGATTGAGTGCCAAATCCTATCCGAGGATGACGGCGGGAGCCGCGCGAGTCGGCATGGTCGTGCCGCATTTCCGTGATCCCAGCCATTTTCCCGACGGAGACCATCGTTGGTACTGGGCCGAAGTCGTGAAGATCCTCTCCCCGCGAGAGTTGGAAGTCCGTTACCTTGGGAGTCGTGAAGAGTTCAAAATTACAACCGATCAAGTCGGGGTCGCGACCGGACTGAAACCCCCGAAACCGTGAGAATTGACCGAAAAGAGACCCTCCTTAGGGCCGGTCACCGCCCTCCATCCGATCGCACCCGGGCCGATTCGTTGAACGTATTGGTACAGAATCGGTGTTCCGCCAGGTCTCGCGTTGGTATACTGACGTTTTGGTCTGCCGCCAGCGGCGGGCCACCTCGTCAACCCATTGCGAGAGGCCCGGCCCGTTCATGGAACGACCCGCCCCCGACGACCGCCCCGTTCTTGTCCTCGACTTCGGCGCCCAATATGTTCAACTGATCGCCCGCAGAGTCCGCGAGCGGCACGCGTTCGCCAAAATCGTCCGCCACGACGTCACCCTGGAACGTGTCCGCGAACTCAACCCGCTCGCCTTGATCCTCTCCGGCGGACCCTCAAGCGTTTATGAAAACGGCGCCCCGAAGTGCGACCCGAAACTCTTCGACTTGGGCGTGCCGGTGCTGGGGATCTGCTACGGAATGCAACTCGCCTGCGAGGCGATGGGCGGGCAGGTTCATCCCGCCCCGGCTCGTGAGTACGGCCGCGCGGAACTTCGCGTGGTCGAGCCCGAAGAGCCGCTCTTCAAAGACGTCCCCAAGAACACCCAGGTCTGGATGAGCCACGGGGACCAGGTCCACGACGCCGGCAAAGACTTCTTGCCGCTCGCGGTCACATCGACCTGCCCCGTCGCCGCGGTGAAGCACAAATCTCGGCCGATTTATGGTTTGCAGTTCCACCCGGAGGTCGCACACACACCTTACGGCACGATGATCCTGGGGAACTTCCTGGACCGGATCTGCGGCAATCCGCGGCGCTGGACGATGGACAAGTTCATCGAACAGTCGATCGAAGACGTAAAGCGACAGGTCGGCCCGAACGACCGGGTCGTCTGCGGCCTCTCCGGCGGGGTAGACTCCGCGGTCTGTGCCGCGCTGCTCGCCAGAGCACTCGGCAACCGGGTGGTCTGCGTGTTCGTTGATACCGGCCTGCTCCGCGAAGGTGAACGTAACGCCGTCGCCGAAGCGTTCGGTAATCATTCCGACGCCGAACTCCGGGTTGTCGATGCGTCGAAACGTTTCCTGGACGCCCTGGCAGGGGTGACCGAGCCCCAGGAAAAACGCATACGCATCGGCCACACGTTCATCGACGTCTTCCGCGACGAGGCGAAGACGATCTCCTCCGCCAAATTTCTCGCCCAAGGCACCTTGTATCCCGACGTCATTGAATCGGGAGGCGACCCCGACGGCCCCGCCGCGACGATCAAGCACCACCACAACGTCGGCGGCCTCCCCGCGGAGTTGGGTTTCGAATTGATCGAGCCTTTGCGAGACCTGTTTAAAGACGAAGTACGTCGGCTCGGAATCGAACTCGGATTGCCGGACAGTCTGGTCTGGCGTCACCCCTTCCCCGGCCCCGGCCTCGCCGTGCGTTGCCTGGGCGAGGTCACGAAGGAACGCCTTGAAGTGCTCCGACAGGCCGACACGATCTTCCTCGAAGAACTGACGGAGGCGGGACTCTACCGCCAGACCGGCCAGGCCTTCGCCGTCCTGCTGCCGATCCAGACGGTGGGAGTGATGGGAGACGGCCGGACGTATGAGAATGCTATCGCTTTGAGGTCGGTCGAGACCGACGACTTCATGACGGCCGACTGGTCGCGCTTGCCGTATGAGGTCTTGGCGAAGGCGTCGACCCGGATCATCAACTCCGTAAAGGGAGTCAACCGGGTCGTTTACGACGTGACGAGCAAGCCGCCGGGGACGATTGAGTGGGAGTGAGATCGTTGTCGGCGGACGGAATTGAAGGGCGATTCCACTTTCCTCTGCTCAATTCACGGCAAACACTTTAGAATTGTGAAAGCAACCGAGCCAATCCCAGTTCTGGTGATTCACGGCATTTTCGGGAGTGATCCGACATGGCGGAATCCGAATCCGTGGTGCTGACAAGTCCCACCGCGACCGCACTTCTCGCTCAAGCGCTGGAGCTTTCCGAGCACGATCGCACTGATTTAGCTTATCAACTTCTCTTGAGCCTGGAGCCGCGGGAACCGGAAAACCCCGAGTTAAGCTGGGAGGCCTCCTGGAATGCGGAAATCGATCGACGACTCCAGCATTACGAGGAAGATAAGTCGACCGCGATACCCGGGGAAGAGGCGATCAAGCAGCTTCGAGAAGGACTGCGGAAGGGTCAACTTTCGTGATGCTTCGCGTCCTCCCTTCCGCTCTCCAGGAGGCGTATGAGGCAGCCGACGCCTACGAAAAACGACGGCCGGGCCTTGGCGACGAATTCATCGACAACCTGGTCGCGGCCTACGCTGAAATCGAGAAACACCCCCTCCGATTTCCGAGATTCGACGATCAACCTGGGCGAAAATGCAGACTTTATTCCCTTGGGCGATTTCCTTACGTGGTGATTTAAGAATCGTCGTCCGAAGAAACCGTCGTCATCGCGGTGGTGCATACAAGCCGTCGGCCGAATGATTGGCGTAACGGAAAAGGCTAACGGGTTGATCCTGGGATCAGTTTGACTGTTGCACGGTAGGTTACGCTTCGCTTCGTTTCGCGGACCAGCCCTCCAACGACTTTTTCCCGGCGATCGTTCAGACTTGACGGTGAGGAGGTCAATCATGACAGACGAATCCGAGGTTTTTGACCGCGCGCTCGCTCTGACGGAGCCTCGTCGCGCGGAACTCGCCAGACGATTGCTCGATAGCCTTGATCCGATCGAGAAGGACTCGGATTACGACGAGGCATGGACCGCGGAAATCGAGCGGCGAGCGAACGATGCCGACGGAGGACGAGGCTTGCTTTCGCGGGAAGAATTTGAGGCGCGTCTTGATCGAGCTTTGGTGAAGGCGCGATCCGCACAGGGAGTGAGCGTGACGAAGTTATCATGACGTCTCGCTATCACGATGAGGCCGCGGAAGAGGCGGAAATCGAGATCGGCTACTACGAGTCGATTCGTCCCGGTTTGGGCGAGTCATTCTCCAAATCGGTCATCGAAGGCCTTGATCGAATCCTGAAGAGGCCTCGACTCTATCCCCGAAGCATACACGGAGGATTGAAGCGTGAGGTCCGAGCTTGCTCATTGAGGGGCTTCCCGTTTTCGGTCATCTATCAAATCCTCGAATCGGAGATCGTCATCCTCGCCGTCGCTCATCATCGCCATCGTCCCGGATACTGGCGACGGCGACAGTCTTGAACGGAACCACCGCGTATCGTCTTTCAAGGAGTCCGCCCAATGCTTCGACACGCTCTTTGCCTGAAAGGCCTTTCATTGGCCTTGACGCTCCTCGCCGTGAGTTCAACTCTCGTCCGTGCCGAGACCAAAACCGTCGCCCGCTGCGGCCAGGGATTTCTTGAAGAGGTCGACGGCTACAAGGTGCTCCACCTCAAGGGTTCTCCCTACGCGATGGGCTACCAGCAAGGGACGCTGCTGAAGGCGGACATCAAGGAACTCGTCCACTTCCTGTTCGACGTCAAGGCGAAGGAGATGAAGATCGAGGTCGCCGGGTTGAACCTTCTCAACCCCAAGCGGGCGATCGGCGGGATCGCGGCTTCGCAGAAGAAATACGTGCCTGCGCGATTCCACGAGGAATTGCAGGGGATCGCCGACGGCGCGGGGATGCCCGTTCAGGACATCATCGCCGCCAATTTCATTCCGGAGATGTTCCACTGCTCGGGCTTCGCGATCAGCGGCTCGGCCACCAAGGACGGCACGCTCTATCACGGGCGGATTCTCGACTACGGCTGCGACTGGAAGCTTCAGGAACACGCCGTTCTCACCATCGCCGAGCCGACCGGCAAGATCCCCTTCGCGAACGTGACCTACGCCGGGTTCGTCGGCTCGGTCACCGGGATGAACGCGAAACAGGTCTCGATCGGCGAGATGGGCGGGAAAGGCCTCGGCCACTGGGACGGCATCCCGATGGCGTTCCTTGTCCGGATGGTCCTCGAAGAGGCCGACACGCTCGACAAGGCCATTGCGATCTTCCGCGACAATCCGCGCACCTGTGAATATTACTATGTGATCGCCGACGGCAAGACCGGCAAAGGCGTCGGCATGGAGGCGTCGTGGGACACCTTGAGCGTCGTCAACATGGGAGAGTCGCACACCAAGCTCCCGCACGCCGTGAAAGACGCGGTCGTGCTTTCGGCCGGCGACCGCTACGAGGCGCTTTCGAAGCGAGTCCAGGAAGGTCACGGCACGTTCGACGCCGAGTCGGCCCGCCACCTGATGGACCGCCCAGTCGCGATGAAGTCGAACCTTCACAGCGTGCTCTTCGAGACGGCGACGTCGAAGCTCTGGATCGCGAACGCCTCGAAAGACGGTGAGCCGGCGGCGACGCAACCTTATCACACCTTCAAGGTCTCGGAACTGCTGACTCATAAGGCCGAGACGTCCGCGCCTTCCTTCCCCTGCCCGACCGCACCGAAGGCCTCGCCGACTCCTGCCGCGGTGGGAGTAAGCGTTTCCGAGACGCGTTGAGGCCGATTTTCAATCCTCGTGAGTTGGGTCGGCGAAGCGCTACCTACCTTACAAGTAACGCTGATATGTGGTGGGTTACGCTTCGCTGACCCACCCCACGTTTCGGCCGCGCCGTGAAGGAATCTGAGCATGCGGACGTTCTTGACCATCGCCGCCCTGACAATGGCTTCCGCGGGGCTTCCGGCGGAATCCTCGGCCGCGACGAAGACGATTGACTTGCGCACGAGCGATGGCGCGAAGGCAATCAAAGGCGAGTGGCGTTACATCGACGTCAAGATCGTCGAGGTCGCAACCAAGTCGGCCGACGGCAAGCCCATGACCACTTACAACATTCAGCCCAAGGCCTTCGGGATCGACTACGACGACAAATCCTGGGAACTTTGCGACCCCACGACCCTGAAGAACCCGCGAGGCGGCGGCCAGGTCTGCTTCTGCTGGTATCGGATCAGGATCACGATCCCCGAAGAGGCGGCGGGAAAGAAGGTCTTTTTTGAGAGCACCGTCGATGACTACGGCGAGGTCTGGGTCGATGGCAAGCTCCCCCGCAAAGTCGGTGACAGCGGCGGCCCGGTGGTCGCCGGATTCAACAAGCCGAACCGTGTTGAGCTGACGGACGCGAAGCCCGGCAAGGTCTTCCAGATCGCGATCTTCGGAATCAACGGGCCGATCTCCGCCGAACCCGGGAACCGGATCTTCCTCGGCAAGACGGTTCTCGACCTCGTCGACCCGGCGAAATGACCAGGTCGAATCGATCCATAGGAGGGCCGAAATGGCGTCAGTCACCGCCCACACGATTACTCCCGACACGGTGATGTCCTTCGAGATCAACCCCGGCACGCTCCTCCAATTTCTGGAGACGAGGCCGGAGAAGAGTCCAAGGATCAAATGCTTCGAGGGGAGTGTCACGCTGGTGTCACCGGGACGATCGCACGAATCGAACGGCCGACGGCTCGATTACTTGATCACGGCGGTTTGTCTCGAACTCGGCATCAAGATTTCCGGGCTGGGTTCGACAACATGGAAACTACCGTGGGGTGCCGGTGACACGGCTTACGAGGCCGACAAGGCCTACTACATACAGAGCTTCGGAACCGAGACGCCAAACCAGCGGCCCGACCTTGCCATTGAGGTCGTCGTCTCCCACTCTGAGAAAAAAGCCCTGCGTGCCGGGGTGCTGCTTAAAATTCCCGAGATTTGGGTTCTTGACCTGCCGAAACACCGACTGACGTTTTACCGCCTGGTAGTCCGAGGGAAGTCGAAAGGGACTTACAAGGCCGAGCCTCAAAGTCGGGCATTCCCGGCCCTGAACTCAGCCGAGGTCCTCGAACGCGTTAACGACCCCGCGGACGACGACATTGCTTTTCTCAAGAACTGCCGGGCCTGGGCGCGAGGATTGAAGAGTTAGGAGCGCATCGCTTGCGAGAGGGTTTCGTTGCGCGCATCGTCCACTGAACATAATTTCAATTCATAAAATCGCCTTGTAAGCAAAGGTGCAGAGCGTGGGAGTGACCTTGTCATTGGAAAGCAGCGGCCACGAGTTGATGATTCCGTGGTCCAGGGAAGATTGGGACACGATCGAAAAACTACGGTCTTTTCTTCCCGGCGCCGTCGAAATGATTCTCGACGAAACCGACCTCGATGAAGGGGTGTCGCTGTCGCTCGACGATTTATCGAAGGCAATCGATCAGATCGACGAAAATTTGAAAGATAAACATGAGTTGTTGACTATCACTTATATGTTCAAATGCGATGATTTTTTTGTTGGTGACCAACGAATCATCGGCACTTTCAGCACGGGAGGGCGGAGCGGCTTTCAGTTGCCTGGCGATGAAACACATTGGTATTCAATCTGGGCCGGACTGGACCGATGCGAGATGGAAAAAATGGCGAGAGGTCCCGACGGCAGGGGCGAAATTGTGGAATCGCGTGATCTGCGAGGTGTCAAAGAGATTCAGACCTCAAACTGCGGGGTCATTAGATTTCGAACTCGTCGCACCGGGACAACCCTCCGCAAAAGACTTTCGAGGATCCGCACGTTTCTGCTCACACTCCCGGCGGACGGCGAGGTCACCAGAATATGGTGCTGAGAGCCTACAGGATTGCACACGCCGCTCACTTTCGCAGATGATCACGGCTTCCTTGACATATTCCAGAACAACCACACCATCAAAACAGCCGTGAGCCCGAACCCGGAATAGGCCAGGGTCGTTGAGCCGACCCTCAACACCAACGCCGACGCAACGACGATCCCCGAGATCAAGATGCCGAACGCCAGGGTGTTGCTCGCTCGGGTCAACTGCTGAACCAGGCTCTCGAAGTGCTGGAGGTCGAAGCGGACGGTCAGCTCGCCGCGCTTGATCGATTCGAGCGACTGGGTCATCACGTCGGGCAAGAGCATCGCCAGGCGTTGGACGTCCTCGGCGGTTCGTAAGGTTTGAGTCAAGAGCCGCCAGGGGTGGAATCTTCGGAGGGTTAGGTTGCGGAGGAATGGGTGGAGTTGTCGGGCGATGTCGAAGTGGGGGTCGAGGGCGCGTCCCACGCCTTCGATCGTGACGAGTGAGCGGATCAGCAACACGAGATCGGGCGGGATGTGGAGGTGGTACTTTCGGATGAAGGCGATCAGCTCTTTCAGCAACGTCCCCAGGTCGATCGTGTCGAGCGTGAGATCCGAGTAGGTCGAGACCAGTTCGGCGGCGTCACGTCGAAGGGCTTTGGGGTCGACGTGCTCGCCGCGGATCTCAAGCGCGTCGAGGGAACGCAGCACCTTGTCGGTGTCCTGCGACATCAGCCCGCCGAGAAGGTCGGCGATCCGCTCTCGGGTTCGGGAATCGAGCTGGCCGAACATGCCGTAGTCGAGCATCGCCACGACGCCACCTTCCAGCACGCGGAGGTTCCCCGGGTGCGGGTCGGCGTGGAAGAAGCCGTAGCGAAAAATCTGTTTGAGGAGGATCCGCGAGCCGCGAATGGCGGCCTCGCCCGGCTCGATTCCCATGCGCCTGATGCCGTCTAAGTCCGTGACGCTGACTCCTCCGACGAACTCCATGGCGATCACGCGCGGGGTCGAGAATTCACGAACGACGTAAGGGACGTGGGCCGTCGGGTCGCTCGCGAACTGTAACTGACAGCGCTCCATCGTGCGACGCTCGACGGTGAAATCGAGCTCGCGTTTCAGGCTCCGTTCAAACTCCCGGGCGATCGAGACCGGCTGAAACGTCGCGAGCGCGGGGATTCGTCGCTCGGCAAGCAGGGCCAGGTTCTTGAGGATGTCGAGGTCCGCCTGAACCACCTTCTCGATCCCCGGCCTACGGATCTTCAACGCCACCACCCGGCCGTCGTGAAGAACGGCCCGGTGAACCTGCGAGATCGACGCCGAAGCGACGGGCGCGGGGTCGATCCGCGCGAAGGCCTCGGCCGGGGTCATGCCGTATTCCTCGGTGAGGATCGCCTCAGCCTCGTTGGAAGGGAAAGGGCGGACGTCGTCGCGGAGGAAGGCAAGCTCGGTCGTGTAGGCTTCGGAGAGAAGGTCGGGACGGGTGCTGAGGACTTGGCCGAGCTTGACGAACGTCGGTCCCAGGTCCTCGCAAATGAGCCGGAGCCTTCGAGCACGGTCTTGCGGCGGAATCTCGTCGCCGAGCGCCACTCGCTCAAAAGGCCGCACCACGCCTTCCAGATGGAGCGCGGCGACCACGTCCTGATAACCGTACTTCACGAGCGTCGCCAGGATCTGGCGATACCGGGGAAGGTCCTTGAAGTGGCTGACGGTCTCGCGGATCAAACAGGTCTTCCCTTCAAATGGTCGATGGCCGATGAACGATGGCCAAGCAATCGCATCCGCTGCTGGAAATCCATTGTCCGTCGTCAGTCATCCGTCATCCGTCATCCGTCATCCGTCATCGGCCATCCGTCATCCGTCATCCGTCATCGGCCATCCGTCATCCGTCATCAGCCATCCGTCATCAGCTTTGCCTTACCCGCTAGATTATCCAGCCCTGCTCGCCGCCCACAACCTGTCTCTCGCGGGGCGGACGGACGATGATCGCCCGATCGCCCGCGACGTTCCCGCTTGCGCCTTGATCGCAAGGGGGGAATGTGGTAAATTCAGTTTCGTAATGTTCGATGCCGCAAGGCGTTGGAACGGGAAAAGAATACATGCCGATTCAGGATCAGGTGGGGGTTCGCCCCCTCGATACGACCGACGACTTCGCGGAAGCCCGCATCGAGGCGATCGGTTACGTCTTTCACGGTACGCTCCCTCCCGAGGGGGGCAATGGCAAGCGCCCCGCAGTGAAAGCGGGTACGAACCTGCTTCACTTCGCGCGTTGTCCCAAACTTGAAAAAGTGAGCGATGGCGAGGCGAAGATCTGGTTCCGGACCATCACCATCGCCAAGGTCCATCTCGACGAATCCGTCGGCACGGCCCGCTGGAAATGGTGCAAGATCTGCGAGCGTGAGGTCACCCAGAAGATCATCAACGAGCGCTGATCTTCTTGACCACCCGGTTCCGGTGTGTCGGTGCGCGATGGGAGAAGCGCTTCGGTCGATGTGAACCGATCGCGACGTGGTTTGGCTTTCCAGCGGCCGTCGGGCCGTTCGGGATCGGCTTCGCGTGCGTGACCTGACGCATCGACTTCTTCAACACCGGCGCGATCACAACCGGTTTGGCAACGTCCTGCGTGGAGCTTTTCACGATTGGAATGGGCCGCACCACGGTGGGAGACGGTGTCGAGCGTACGCTCGCGACGCTCAAGGGACCGAGCGAAATTGTCGGCAACGTCTGTGAAACGTTCGTCAGCGGAATGCCGTTGATGGTGGCGGACGGGACAATGAACGTCGGTTGATTGACAACCGTCGCCGGCCCCTGGACGAGATTCCCCGAGACCGCAAGTTGCAGCTCGCCGGGGTCGTGCGAGAGCCGATCACCGATCGTCACGAGCGCCGCGGGTCCGACCCAAGGGAGACTCGATCGCACGGCCACGAACGCGTCGCTCCAGATGCCGAGGTTGTCCCGGAACTCCCCGGAGAAGTAGACGCGTCCTGCCGTCGACTTCGCGAACGTCGAGTGCGCCACATCGATCAAGGCGCCGTAAAGCGTGTCTTGCACGGTGTTCCCGTCGATCGTCGCGCCGAGCACGGGCGCGTACGACCATCCCCAGATGTTCGGCTGCTCGGTGGGATACGCGTCGATCGAGAAGCCGTAAGCGCCTCCGACAAAATGGTTTCCTACCACGCTTACTCCGTACTGGTTCCCTGCAAGGACGAGATCGGTCGCGATCGAGCTGCCCCGGGTGTCGACCGAATTTCCTTGAAACGTTTCGTTCGCGAAGCCCGTCGCCACGGAAACGGCGAACTTGCCGCCCATGATCGGCGCGTCCAGCAAATACGCGGTCGGGCTCAAGGCCTGAAGGATCGTCCGCCACTGACCGGCCTGCGGACCGCTCAGAATCGCCAGGACATCGCCCGTGCGAGCGGACCCGTTTTGCGGCGCCGGGATCTGCACGATCTGGCCGTCCGGCGAAACGGCGGCGACCATTCCTTCGTAATGAAGCCGGTACGCCTCCGTAAGAATATTCTCGGGGGCGTTGGGGTTCGCCACCGTGTCGCTGTCCATCGGGCCGACGCCGATCGACGTGTTATCCCGGATGATATCGTTGCGGCCGTTCTGGGTCAGGACCAGGAACCGCCACGTCTTCCCCGTCCGTCCCGTCGGCGCCACCACATTGTCGGCCAGGATCAGGTCGTGCGTGAAGTGGCCGCCGAACGCGGCATAGGTGAAAGTATTCACGGGCGTTCCCACGAACTGATTGCCCGTGACCGTCCATGGTCCGCCGGAGAACTCCGTCGTCCCGCCCTTGAGTCGATTATCGGCGACGACACCGCTCTCGGCATTGATCAGGCGGAACATCTCCGGGGCCTCTTCCCATGAGGACGACGCCGGCGGTGACTGAAGGTCGAGGTGCGTGAAGGTCAAGTCCACCAGCGGGTCGGCCGACCAGGGGTCGTAGTTATCGACGACCCCCACCACGGCGGGGCCGTGGCTGATCCCGGCGGTCCAGCGGACAGGACCGGCGAACCGAACCGCGAAGCCGTCAAGAGTCGTGTGGCCGGCTAATACCTTGACCGCCGCGGTCCAGGTGGACCCGGACGGGTCTTGCATGAAGAGCAAGGTTGCACCGGGATCGGCCCTGATCGTCACGGGGCGCGAGAGCACGAGCGGTCGGTTCAGCGGGTAGAAGCCTGCCACCAGCCGAACCGTTCCGAAGCGGTTGGCCAGGTCATTGAGGTCATCGCCAGGATGGGCGACCACAGACGAACTCGCCACGTTCGACGCCCGTAGTCCAGGGTCCGCCGCGCCACCGGTCAAGTGGGTCGCGAGCATCCTGCCGTCGTCGAGGGTGACGACGAGCGTCAACGTTTTTCCCGTCTCGTCGTGATTGGGAGCGAACGAAAGGTCGGCCTTCGTCGCGTCGCCGGGTATCCGAAAGCCGAGCGGCCGTGCGGAGGAGTCGGCGGACATGAATCCCGAACCCGCCTTGGTGTAGTTCCAGTCGAGTCCCGAAGTGTCATTCAGCGTGACCGACGTCACCGCGTGCCCCGCCGGCAGGCCGCTCAGCGCGACATGAACGTCACCGAGGCCGACAAGGTTGATACCATCCTGGCCAAGCCAAGCGGCCTGAAACGTATCCCACGTCATTGAGATCGGCGCGGGGGCGGGAACCGCAAGCGTGGTCGAACTGTGACCCGCCACGATGGTCGTGTGGTCGATCTTGCCGTCGTCGTAAGTGACGTCCACGGAAAGCGTCTGGCCGTAGAGGTCGCGGTCGGGACTGAAATACAGGTCGGCGACGGAGGGGTCGGGTCCGCTGCGAACCAACTCGGCATTCATTCGCGGATTGGGATTCAATCCCGACGCCCAGCCGACGTCGGCCGAGAGCGAGACGTCCACCGAACGGACACCCGTGCTCGGGAACAGGCGGCTCAGCGCGAGATGAACGTCCTGCACGCCGTCGGGTCCGACCGCCGGCGTCGGCCCCGTCAAGTCCTGGCCGTCCTGGCCGTGCCAGGAGACCGCGACGGCGTCGGCGGGCATCCGCAGGTTTGCGTTCGCGGTCCCTCCGTTCATCGTGACGACGGCCGAGGTGCCGTCGTCGTACGTGAGTGCGAGAGTGAACGACCGACCGCTTTCATTGATGTACGGATCGAGATACAAGTCACCTTTGATTGATCCCGCGGCGCGCGAGAGTACGCCGTTGTAGACGTTATAAGGGCCGATGTTAACGACCCACTCGCCGCCGCCGAATCCGCGGACGTCGATGGAATTGATCGCGCGGCCGGTCGGAAGCCCGGATAGGGCGACGTGAATATCCTGGACGCCGTTGCCGGTCCCTGCCGTCAGCCCGCCCGCGAGGTCGTGGCCGTCTTGCCCCAGCCACGAAGCCGAGGGAACGCTCGATAGCATGCATCGGGGTTCGAGCGTCGTTATCGAGGGAACGCAACGATTCTTCCGCGACCTTGTCATGGATGTAGATTCTCAGAGGTCCTTCACGGTATCCCTCCCTGAATCACTCGCGATGATTCCCTCCCCAAGTGCGTCGATCGCCGATTTCAGCGGCGGCACCGCGGCGAACTCAATCTTCCGAAGATTCCACGCTCTCCGCGCGGACGACCACACGGATGCTCGAGGCGAGCCCCGGGTCGGTCGTTCCGACGCGGTCCTTAACGCTTTTGAAGAAGAAACCGAACGGGAAGTCGATCGGTCGCATCATGCCGTGACTTCCCCGTCTCTCGGCAGAAAAGGTCGTCGATGATTTCATTCAGAGGATCAATGGTCGACCGGGTCGAATACTCGGATTGCGGTCGCCCGATCGATGCCCCGGTTTTAATCTAGTCCACGTTCCCAAACCTCGACGAATCCGGGAATGAGGGACATGACCCGGGGCGGACTTCAGGGAGGAAAATCGCGTGTTGAAAAGTCTGAACTACAGTTAGTGAGGAAGCCGTGGCCGAAGGTTCAAGGACCGAGGTCCGTCCAAAAGAACTCTCCCCGCCAACCCTGTTCGTCGTCACTGTCTCCACGACGTTGATCGCGAAAGTGACGGGGGGTGGCGGCGTCGTTGCCGTCTGGGTTTGCAAGGCCGGGAGGTTGTGTTGGGCGCGAATACGATCATGCCGCACATCGAGACCGATCACCCCGTTTTGGGAGCGATCGCGGAATTTCGCGAAAGCCTGAACCGCTTGATCGACGAGCAGCTTTCAACGCTCGCGTGTCGGTCGAATGATTTCGAGGTCGAGAGCTACCGATCGAGCGTCCAGGAGCCGACTTACGCCTCCTCGATCGCGCCGTCGTCCCACTCGGAGTCCGTCCCACAAAACTCCGCGGAATTGAAGCCGCGAAGGATACCCCCGATGCCGGCGAAGCCCAAGCCCATGCCGGGAGATCGGCCGCCGGAGCCCGTGCCGGAGCCGGTGTACTCCGGCAACGACGACGCGGGGACGTCGTCCGACCAACGCGACCCCAGGCAACGCCTCGACGCACTGGCACGTCTTCTGGACAAGCGAGTCAAACAGTCGGGGACGAATCCTACCCTGACCGCCCCGCGTCAGAGTGACAAATAATCACGCGAGTCGCCTCGTCATTCCAGAACGCTCCATCGAAGGAGAGCCCCGGGCCGATCATGACGACCACCGAAAGCCACGAAGCCCTTTCGAGCCCGACGAATATGAATACCGGGCCGAAGCGCCCCTGGTGCCTGTTTCAGAGCGGCTCGGAGGCATACGCGGTGGGCCTGGAGACGGTTGCCGAGGTGGTGGAGGTCGATCGTTTGGTCCGGATCCCGCATTGCCCTCCTCGGATCGTGGCGCTTTGCTCGCTCCGCCGGGAGGTTATCCCGGTCGTGGATCTGAGTGAAACGCCGACGGAACGGTCGGCGAGTTCGCTCTCGTCAAAGACGATCGTCCTCCTGCTGCGGACGACGCGAGGGACCTGGGGAATACCCGTGAGCGCGGAAGGAACCCTGGTGAGCGCCGAAAGCATGAATGAAGCTAAACCCGGAGTCCGCTCGACAACCCGAGGCTCTCGCATGGGGACCTTGTGCAAAGGGTCGACGACTTACACCGTGATCGATGCCGAAGCCACCTGGCACGAGGTTCGGCGATCGATCGACGCCTGGTATCAAAATCAGGCGGGCGTCGATCCGGCCCTGCAAAGCCCGACGTCGCGCACTCGCAATTCAACGTGAATTGACTCGAATCGACTCGTCCGTCGTGAGGGGGAGGCTTTGATTTCACAATGACCCTGAAACACCGCGTGTTGATGATCGGGGCCGCGACCGGTGTGCTGGGCGCGACGATCGCGGTCGCCTTCGCATGTTGGCTCGGAGTCGCCGTCGGCGCGAGCCTGGGGATGGCGTTCGCCGCGATGATCGGGGCTCTCGGGACGTATACCACTGTCGGGATCTTTGAAAAGCTCGTTCGTGAAAACCTCATCGCGTACGACTCAAGGGATTGGGGGCAGCTCGCGCAGGACCATGAACCCCTCGGCTCAAGCCAGCTCGACGAAATGCTCGGCCTCGTCCGCAAGTCGCTTCGCCAGGCCAAAGAGGTTGAAGAAGAGTGGGAAGGAGTCGGCGCGATGGCCCGCGCGTTGTGGTCGGCAGTCCATGCCAAGGCGAACAAGCCCCCGCCCATCCCGGACACCCCGGCGTGCGTCGCGGCCGTGCTGGAGATGTTCCGTCAGACCGCCGACGCGTTGATCCGTTACGCATCCTCGCTCGAAGAAGCCAACGAGCGGATGGCCTCCGGCGCGGTCGATCAGTCGGAGACCGTCTCCCAGACCACGACGACCGTCGAAGCGCTCAGCGACAAGATCGATCGGATCTCTCAGAACGCGGAAAACGCCACCGAGGCCTGTGAACGGACCCGCCGCGAAGCCCGCCAGGGGCTCGAGCAGGTTCATCAGGTCATCGAGGGCATGGAACGGCTCCGTTCCCAGATCGAGGTTAACGGCCGCAAGGCCCGACGGCTCGGCGACCGCTCCGTCGAGATCGGCACCATCGTCGAGCTGATCCGCGGAATCTCGAACCGCACCGACATGCTCGCGTTGAACGCCACGATCGAATCGGTGCGGGCGGGCGAGCACGGCCGAGGTTTCGCGGTCGTCGCCGAGGAGATCCGCAAGCTCGCCGAACGAACCGCCACGGCGACACGCGACATCGGCTCACTCGTCGAGGCGATCCAGGCCGACACCCACGAAAGCATCCGCGCCCTGGGTGAGGAACAGTCGGAAATGGAGCAAGAGGCTCTGCGGGTCCGGGAGGCGGGCGCCGCGTTGGAACGAATCAGCCAGGTCGCCGAGCACTCGGCTCAGCTCGTCGACGGCATCTCGCGCTCGACCAACGACCAGGTTCTCGCGGCGCAAGAGCTCGTAAGGGCGATGCAGCGGATATCTGACGTATCGCACCTCACGCTCGAACGATCCTCGCAGTCCCGCGAATCGATCCGGAGCCTCGCCTCGCTCTGCGAACGGCTTGCCCCGCTCTCCTCTCCCGACCTGCTCAACTCCTCACTCGGCAACAACGACGCGATGATCTACGCGACCGGGTCCGGCATCCCTCCAAGACGGAAGCGAAAGCTCGTATCCAGCGAGATCATGTCATGACCCCGGCCCCAAGTCCGCTTCCGGCCGCCGGCGGCGGAATTGACTCCGCGAGCCGGCAAAACACCCTGAAAGCGCTCGAAACGGAGGCCGAGGAGCTCGGCAGGACCGACCGCGCCGAAGCGTTCCGAAGGCTCGCACTCATGGGTGAGGTCCGGGAATGCCTGGCCGAGGAATCCCCGACCGCCGCCGCCGAGGTCGCGTCGTTCTGCGCGGAGGCATTCGACCGCCTCGTCAATCATTCTGAAGAGGGCGGAACGGACGACGCGGCCCTTTGGATCCTCCGCGAGTCGTCCGCGCACTGGGGTGATTATCTCCACCTGATCGACCCGACTTCCGACGCTCCGCCGCCGGCGGATTCTTACCCCGACAGCTCCCAGGACGCCCCGGCCGCGATCGACCCCGGCGCTCTCTTCCGGATGCTCACAGGGAACATGGACACGGCGGGGCATCAAGGGGCGGACTGGGCTGACGATTCGCTCTGGAGCGGCAACGTCTCTCCGACCCCTGCCGACGAAGCGTTGCCCGACCGATCAACGTCCGGCAATCCTCCTTCGACGGCTTCCTCGTTCGCGTCTCCAGCCAAGCCACTCGCTTTCGAGATCCCCCCGACGCCGACGTTTCTGCCGATTGACCCGGATCTCCGCGAAACGTTCCTGGCGGAAGCGTCGGACCTGTTTGACCGGCTCGAAACCCTGGTCCTCAGCCTGGGCCGCGGGGTGCGACACGGCGAGAGACTTCATGAACTCGGGCGCTGTCTCCACACGCTCAAAGGTGCCGCGGGGAGCGTCGGCCTATCCACCTTGACGGCCGTCGTCCACGCGACTGAGGAGCACCTCGATACCGCCGGAGGAGAGGCCGACGAGGCGCTTGTCGACCTTTTGCATAAGCTCCTCCATTATCTCGAAGGGGTCTTCATCGCGCTCCGAAGGGGTGGACCCGCTCCGGAGACAGTCGGTTCGATTCCGGACGAATACCGAGCCCCCTTCCGTCACCCGGAACCGCCCCCCGTCGCCGCGCCGGTTGCCGCTCAACGCGACGCGCCGATCATACCCGTTCCGAGTCCTCCCCCGGCGTCGTCATCCGCTCCCGTTTCCGAAGGGGGCGAGAGCGAAGGCCCGGTCCGGATCTCCTCGGAACGAGTCGATGAGCTGATGGACCTGGCCTCCGAGCTCATCTCGCGCCGAGGTCTCTGGGAGTCGCAGGCGGAGGCGATGAAAGAGTTCGCCGCCATGGCCAGAGCCTGCCGCTGCAGGATGGCCGCGACTCTCGACCGAATCCGCGACCTCACCCCTGAAAAGATCACGTCCGGCCCGAGACGCGACCTGACCGAACTGCTCCGAAGGCTCGACGAACAGTGCGAGGATCTCGTGGTCGTTACGGAGTCGGCAAGGTCGGCCTCCAAGCCGCTTTCCGACAACAGTGACGCACTGGCACGCCTGACACTCCAGCTCTGGGAATCGCTCCAGGCCGTGCGGATCGTCCCCGTGAAGGGACTCTTTCAACGTCTCGCGCGGGTGTCGCACGACGCCGCGCGCGTCGAGGGCCGTCAGGTCGACGTTGAAATGGTCGGCGAAGAAACCGGGGCCGACCGCGCGCTTCAGGACAAGGCCTTCGAACCGTTGCTTCACGTCGTCCGCAACGCGGTCTGCCACGGCATCGAGACTCCCGCCGAGCGCGTCCGGGCGGGGAAGTCCGCGAGGGGGAAGGTCACGCTCGAAGCCGTCCGTTCCGGTAATACCCTGACCCTCTCCGTTCAGGACGATGGGAAAGGTCTCGACTACGACGCAATCGCGGCGAAGGGGCGTCGGCTCGGCCTGATCGGGGCCGACGAAACTCCGGGGGTCGATCGCCTCAACGCGTTGATCTTTCAGTCGGGATTCTCGACCCGAGATTCGGCGAACTCGATCGCGGGCCGGGGCGTCGGGATGGACGTCGTGAGCCAGGAGGTCGGTCGACTCCACGGCACGGTCTCGCTCTCGTCGCGTCCGAACCAGGGGACCTGCCTGAGTCTTTGCCTTCCCGCGAGGCTTTCGCTCCAGCAGGCGATGGTCTTACGGCTCGATGGCCAGGCGTTCGCCCTCCCCGTCGACCTTATCGAACAGGCCCAAACGTTCTCCCCCGATGACCTTGATCGGAACGGTTTGGGATGCCGCATATCGCTGCGAAACCAGTGGGTTCCGGTCCTCTCCGCGAGAGAGGCGCTGGGAATGGCCCCCGCCCCGACGGTTTCGTGTTCTAAACTTCTCTTGATCCGTGCCAACGGCGAACCGCTGGCGGTCGTGGTTGACGCCATCGACGGAACTCGTGAACTTGTGTTCAAACCGCTCGAAACGCTGCTCTCGGGGCATCCTTTGGTTTCCGGCGTGGCCTTGTCGGTCTCCGGTGAAGTCATCCTGGCGCTCAATCCGTCGGGGTTGGCGAGCTGGCTTCGCGAGGGGCGAGCCAGGGTCGGGGGCCGAGTCGTGCCGATGGACGCGCCCCGAAAGCCCTTGGTCCTGGTGGTCGACGACTCGATCAGCGTCCGCAAAGTGGTCGCCAAGCAATTGGTCAACTTGGGCTTCGAGGTTGAGCAGGTTTCCGACGGGCTCGAAGCCCTGGGGAGGTTGCGCTCGGGGACTTACAGTCTGGTCGTAAGCGACCTGGAGATGCCGCGAATGGACGGGTTCGAGCTCCTCGCCGAGCTGAGACGGTTGCAGATCGCCCAGACGACGCCCGTCATCGTCGCGAGCACGTGCTCCGACGCCGAAACGCGACGACGGGTTCTCGAACTGGGTGCCCGCGACTTCGTCCCGAAACCGATCGATTACGAAGAGTTGTCGTCGAAGGTGCGTGCTCTCGTCGGTCAGCTTCATTCATGAACCCCGCGCAGTGGCCGGGATCGGGAAAGGATTCATGCCCTCTCCCGACGCCGCGGACGCCCGGAAAAGGACTGAATTCATGTGCCCGATTGGAGGGGCCTCCGTGCCACAGAATCCGCTGATCCTGGTCATTGACGACAGCCCGACGATTCGCAAGCTCGTTGAATGCCACCTCTCCGAGGCCGGTTACCGCGTGGCCCTCGCCCTTGACGCGGAACGCGGATTGGAGATGGCCGCAAGCTTCAAGCCGGATCTGATCCTGCTCGACCACCAACTCCCCGGCACGACCGGCGACGAGGTCTGCCGCAAGTTGCTCGCTTCCGACGTAACGGCCAAGATCCCCGTCCTCGTCAGCTCGGCGATGAGGAACCGCGCGTTTTCTCTTTATTCCGAGTTTCCAAACGTCATCGACCAGATCCCCAAGCCGTTCACGATGGAGTTGCTCAAGAGCGGTGTTGCGAACGCGCTCCAGACGGGGGCGATGGTGGTGCAGGCGCAGCGGACCGGCTGCGCGATGCCGGAGGCGATCGGCGAAACGGAGGATTGTGCCCTCAAGGGGAACTCGGCGATCATCCCCCTCCGCGCCGTGTTCGACTTCCTGACCAACACCCAGGTCGACGGCCGGCTCACGCTCGAACAGGGGAAACACCGGCTTCGTTTCGCACTCGCCGGAGGCCGGTTCCAGGCCGTCTACTCGACCACGGTGAAAACGGAAAAGGTGGCCGGTTTTCTTCCGAGTGACCTCGCCGACCTCGCCCCTCTGCTCGCGGTCACCCTTGGCGAACATCAAGACGCGTCGATGTCGGGGCTGGTCCGTTTGCTGGAAAAGAGCCTGGCCGACCCGCGAAGACTGCGGGCTCTACTCCGCGCCCAGGCGGCGATCCTGATGTACGGCGCGCTCCGCGGTGAGCCCGGCGAGTTTTCGTTCGAGCCGCGGACTCACTTGCCTCCCATGTTCCAGGCGTTTCCGCTCCAGGCGAGCCTCGCCGCGCTGATCGTCGAAGGGGTGCGGCGTTGCTCTCCCTCGGGCGACCTCGAACAACTCGGACGTGAGCGCTTCGCCCGTCAGAACCCTCGGGGCGCGAACCTCGATCGAGCGGGGATGTCACCCGCCGAGATCC
Organism: Isosphaeraceae bacterium; assembly: GCA_043738665.1. GTDB lineage: Bacteria > Planctomycetota > Planctomycetia > Isosphaerales > Isosphaeraceae > JAYUFP01. Next base: position 4,297 of record JAYUFP010000945.1, on the reverse strand, counting down.
GGATTCATACGCTGTTCGACGGAAATCAATCACTCGACCACGTCGCCGTGAAAGCAGGAGTTTCCCTGGCGGATGCCGCCGCCGTCGCCCGAGGACTCGAAATCGTCGGTCAGGTTGAGCGCCGGGGCGAGACCGGACAGGCGTCGATCTTGCTCCTCGAAGATGACCCCGACACCGTTCGCATCGCGGTCCGAACTCTCGGCCCGGAAGGGTCCGGATTTCAGATTCGGCACGTCCGAGACCGCGTCGCCGCCCAGCTCCTGCTCCGCCGGCAACCGTTCGCCCTCATGCTCTTGCCCGTCGATAGTCCCGAGCAAGAGTCCTTTTACCACGCGATCCGGGAGCACTCTCCCGAAGCGATGCGATTCATCGGGATCGTCCGCATTGACGAGGAATCTCAGCTCGACCGCCTCGACGCGCTGGGGCTCGACGGCGTGATTCACCGTCCCCTGACCGAGTCAGACTTGAAGGCGACCGTCCGCCAACTCATCGGCACCGGCACTCTCGCCGCGGTGTGTTGACACGCTCCGGACCCTAACGATCCCACCGAGGAGGACCCTGACGGGACGACCATGAGCGAGTGTCGTGAATCGACGACGACCGACGACGACGAGACGATCACGTTACTACACGACGAGATCGCGCGCCTCGAAGCCGAACTTCGGACTTACGCGGAGGCCCGCGTCATGGACGACCCCACGGCGACCTGGGACGCCCAGCACGGCTACGAAAACATCGAGCCCTATCGGGCGAGAATCGTCGAGCTGTCGCTTGAGTTGACCGCCAAGGAACAGACGATTGAACTTCTGCTCGAACAAACCCAATTTTATGAGGAGTCCGCAGCCGTCCGGCGTGCGGAGTGGGAACAGCTCCAGCGTTGGGTCGAGGACGTGGAACAGCGAATCGGGTCGGGAGGGGCGGACGAAAGCCATTACCGCGAAGAAATTGACGCGGAACGCCAACGGGCCGAGAGCCTTCTCCGCCACGTCGAGACCGAACGCAAGTCATGGGAAACGCAGCGCGGGAGCCTAGAAAAAGAAATCTCCCGCCTCCGCGCGAACGGCAGTCAGGCCCCGGGCGCGGGACCCCTTGCGGCGCTCGAAGCCGAAAATCGCAGACTCCGCGAAGGTTGCGAACAACTTCAATCGGCCGCGGCGACGCCCCCGGATGTCGAGAGGCTTCGCAAGAAGCTGTCGGACACGCTCAGCCGGTTCGACGCCGCGGAAGTCGAACACCGGATCGCCGGCGACGAATGGGCGCGGGAAAAAAATGAGATGGCGGCCGCACTCGCCGTTGCGCGCGGGGAAGTCGCCCGGGAATCCAAGCGGTCGCAGGGCCAAAACTTGGAGAAAGTCGACCCGGTCGCGAAAGCGGCGGCCGTCGAGGCAGACGAACGCATTCGGGCGTTCCGTCAGCACCTTCAGGAACTCGACGTGCGAGAATCCGCCGAGCGCGCCAGCCGCGGTGGGCTGTCGGCGAGACTTTCAAGGCTTTGGAATCATAAGAACTCCTAGTAAGACCTAGAATTCATCGAAGGGCGGTTCGAGGCGTCTCTGAGCCCGCCGGACTTAGAGTCTGTCCGGGAAGTTTCCCAGAGAAAAACGATGGCGGATGACAAATGGCCGATGACCGATGCGAGAAAACCGGCGGGAAAACGCCGCATTCGCTCTTCCGATCCGTCATCAGCCATCCGTCATCAGCCATTTCCTAGCCAATTCCTTTCCGGACAGACTCTTATTCATCGCGGTAGCAGCCCTTTGTCGGACATGAGGAGGAACGGTCCCAATGACGGGGAAGACGGCCGCGGTCAACCAGGATCAATGCAACTCCCGGCCGAGGCCGGGCCCGGTGCGCTGTGATCCGGTCTCGCCGGCACAGACCCTCGAACGGCTCCGCGAAGGGCTCCTTCAACGGCTCGACGTCCTCGAAATCATCGCCGCCGAGCAAGCCGCTTTGAGCGGCTACTCACCCACGGAGCGGGAACAGTTTCTCCGGGAGCGGACCTCGACTCTGGAAGCATCGCTTTCACGACTCCAAGCGGAACTCAAGCGCCGCGAACTGGAATGGGAGGACAAGGTCCATTCACTTGAACACGATCGCCAGTTGATCGCGGAGGCCTGGCAACGGCTTGAAGCCGAGCAGCTCGAAGGCGGAAGCGTCGGGACGGCCGGTTCCGTAACTGAGTCACCGCCGGAATACCAGTCGCCGAGCGGGCCGACGCCCCGTCCGCCCGCCCCCGACGAATCCAACGACCATGTGGCCAAGGCCATTTTGAAGCAGTTTCAGGCGCTCCAGGGAGACGTCCGCCGCAACGCGAAGGGGCGTGGCGCCCGCTGACGCCGGGTATGCAATCGCGAGTCTGACGACCGGGGCGGAGCACCCGGTCACCTGCCCTGTTGACACGGAGGGCCGAACGCGACCGTAACGGCTCGGAGTTTCTTTTTTTTCGAGGTGTCCGCGACTATGGGGAAACCGCTCAACGCCCCGCCCGACACGGCCCGAAGGGGTTGGACCCGATTCTTCCGAGGTTTCTCGTCGGCTGGACACTCCTCCGCCGCCGTCGCGGCCCCGTCGATAGGGAAATCATCGTTCTCCAAGAACTCGCAGGTCCGCGGTGTGGCACGCCAGCTCACCGCCAATGACCGCTACGCATTCGTCCTCCTGCGTGAAGCAAGCGAGAACATCTCCGAAGCTGACGCCGCGGTCGCCTGGGATGCGATCGATAAACAAATGGCCTTGATTCCCGCCGGTGCCGTTCCCGTCGTCCTCGCCGACGGCAGCGTCGTTCCCACGAATATGCCCGCGTATTATCTCGACCGCTTCGCCGTGACCAACCGGCAGTTCCATCGCTTTGTCGAAGGCGGCGGCTATGATGCCCTGGAAATCTGGCCCCAAGAAATCTGGCCGAGCCTCATGAAGTTCGTCGACCGGACCCGCCGGCCCGGTCCCCGTGAGTGGGAGAACAGCCGTTACGCCGCGGCCAAGGCCGACCACCCTGTTGTTGGAATTTCCTGGTACGAAGCCGCGGCCTACGCGTCCTGGGTCGGCAAGCGACTCCCCGCCGCCGCGGAGTGGCAGAAAGCCGGCGGCTGGCCCGAACAGATGAGCGGCGGCACTTGCACCCGCTACCCCTGGGGAGACGTGTTCGACCCCAAACGCGCCAACATCGGCGCAGGGAGTTCCCGGACCACGCAGCCCGTCCATTCGCATCCCGAAGGCGCGACGCCCAACGGCATCTACCAGATGACCGGGAATGTCTGGGAGTGGCTCTCCGACCGGCTCGACAACATTCCGTGTCACCGCGACGAGACGTTCCAGGCCCGGAAGTCAATGCGGCGGATCGTCGGAGGGTCGTTCGACACGTATTTCGCGGCCGAATCGACCAACCAGTTCGTCACCGGCCAACCCGAACTCGACCGCCGGGAGAACATCGGATTCCGTTGCGCGGTCCATGTGAGCCGATTGCGAATCAGGAACTGAAGCGGACCTATGTTGATTGCAGAGCGAATGACCGATGACCGATGGTCAATGGCCGATGACCGATGAACGATGGCCGATGACCGATGGTCAATGGCCGATGACCAATTCGGTTCGGCTGGCAAAGAGCTTTTCTTGATTGGCCATTGGCCATCGGCCATCGGCCATCGGCCATCGGTCATCGGTCACTCGATATTGAGTCATGACAACTAACCACCATCCGTTCCCCATCCCGCGAAGTAAACGACCGGAAGGTCGAGGCGTCGGTTCGCTATGATCAACATCAATTGCCCGCTTTGCGACGGACACCTGTTCGAGGGCGACCCCTGCGGCACCTGCCACGCGCCCGCGGCGGTGATCGAGTCGATCATTTATCGCGATTCCACGCCGCGGTTCGTCGGCGTCCTCGGCCCCAGCGGCGTCGGCAAGACGGTCTATCTCGGGATGCTGCTCGACATGCTCTCAAGGGGCGAGTCGGGGATGCACGGGATCGCCAAGGGGCCGTTCTCACTCTCACTGCACCGCAACCTGATCCTCGCGCTCGAGCGACAGCGGTTTCCCGAGAAGACGCCGAACGAAGCCGACCGGTGGGACTGGGTCCACTGCGAGGTGAATACCGGCAAGCGCGGCCCGCAGGTCGACATCGTCACGCCGGACGTCGCCGGTGAGGCCGTCATGGCGGAGCTCGAATCGCCGAAGTCAAACCCGACGATCCGCTCGCTGATCAGCCGCTGCTCGGCGCTCGTCGTGCTGGCGGACATGATGCAGGTCGTCGCCGACGGCCAGGGCCAGGAGCTCTTCGCCATGCAGCTCGTCAGCT
>JAYUFP010000944.1:0-9130 GCA_043738665.1 Isosphaeraceae bacterium | reverse complement strand
CGCCGGCAGCGCGACTCGGTCGCGATTCGCGACTTCTGCGAGAGCTGGCTCCGCGAGATCCTCGCGACGCCCGCCGAGCCGGACGATTTTGAGAAGTCGCGGAGACAGATCCGGCTCTGCTCGCTGGCTTACCCGCTCGGAGCACTGCCCGACCCCGTGCCGTTCGACGCTGAGTTGGCTGTTCGCGTCGCCGAAGAGGTTGGTGGTGCCGCGGCTGGCATTCTCTACTACCGCCTCGGTCGGCTCGACAAGTCGGAGGAAGCGATCCAGCTCGCCTTGCAGGGACCCGGGGCCAACTTCGGTTGGAGGTGGATGATCCGCGCCCTGCTCCATGCTCGCCGCGGCGATCGCCGGCAGGCGCGCGAGTTCAGCGACCGCGCGGTGAAATGGATGTCCGAGCAGAAGATCCCGTTCTCCGCGGAAGCATTCGAATCGATCCGCGCCGAGACGGAGGCCTTGCTGGTCTCGCAAGAGCCGCCAGGCGAGTCGGGACCAAGCCGGTCACCCAAATCAAAGAGTCCTCGGAAGTGAGCCGAGGCGACTGACGTCTTGATCCCGACCGTGGAGTGACCGGGCGAACGCCGCGGACGTCCGGGGTGCGCGCTGAGCGTCCCTAGAGTCCACCCACACCCCAAGGAGCCGCAACGAGTCCCCGTTGACCTGAGTCCTCAAACCCTCTGACCCTGGACGCGGCGTCAGTATCCGGGAACGTGGTTTCCTCACGACCGCGGTCACCCGGCCTGCGCGTCGTGGTCTCTCCACCCTGACCCGCGGATGGGAGCATTCCATGACCCGCTCGTTTTCCACCCGACTGCGGATGACTCCCTCACGGCGACGGGCGTTCCGCCCGCGTACCGAGGGGCTCGAAAGTCGCCAACTCCTAAACGGCGGCGGCCTCGACCTTTCGTTCGGCACCAACGGTGCTGTTCTGGCCGGGGATCACGCGGCCAAGGCGGTACAGATCCAAGCTGATGGCAAGGTCGTCGCGGCGGGAGTAACCGTGGTCTCCGGCGCGAACAACGATTTCAGTCTCGTCCGGCTGACGCCGAGTGGGGTTCTGGATTCCACATTCGGTTCCGGTGGCAAGGTATTGACCGACTTCGTCGGCAAGGCGGACCGTGTGGAAGACATGGCCCTCCAGTCGGATGGCCGGATCGTGGTCGCCGGTCTCGTCACGAACACTGAGACACGACCCGGCAAGGGGAACAGAGCCACGTACTACGACAACGTAGACTTCGGGGTGGCCCGTTACCTCCCGAGCGGCGCGCTCGATACCAGCTTCGGAAATGGGGGCAAGGTCACCACGAACATCAGCGGGGTCACAACCTCCGACTCATACAACAAGCGCGACGAGGCCTACAGTCTGGCCATCCAGACCGACGGAAAGTTTCTGGTCGCCGGCAAGACCCAGACCGGTACCGACCCTCGTGCCCGTTCGGCAGCCATTGTTCGATACAACGCGAACGGCACTCTTGACACCAGTTTCGGGCAAGCAGGCAAGGTCGTGACCGTCCTCTCGACCGGGGAGGGCAGCGTCATTCAGGACGTCGCGGTCCAGGCCGACGGCAAGATCGTGGCCGTAGGTTATACGCAAGCCGCGGACGCCTCCTACTACTGGAAAATCCTCGTCGTTCGTTACAACACCGACGGGAGTCTCGACGCCGGCTTCGGTACGAACGGAATCGTGACCACCTCCGCCGGCCCGACAGACAGCATCTATGCCTATGGAATGGCCCTCCTTTCCGATGGTTCCATTGTCGTCGCAGGCAGTTACGAACAGCCCATCTCAACGGGAGGAACCTTGAAGGATCTCGCGCTCGCCCGATTCACCAACTCGGGGTCGCTCGACCCTACGTTTGGTGTCGGCGGCGTCGTCAGGTTTGACGCCGGGTCCGCCACTGAATTCGGGAACGCGCTGGCGATTCAGCCTGTCGACGGCAAGCTCGTCGTCGTGGGGAGCTACGTGCGCTCGGTCAGCGAGAACTATTACGTTTCCCTCGCTGTACGATTCCAGCCGAATGGCGCGGTGGACCCGGGGTTTGGAACTGCGGGGGTGGCGGTCAACTCGTTCACTAACTCGGAGAACTACTTGTTCGACGTGGCGGTACAGTCCGACGGCAAGCTCGTCGGGGTTGGCACAGCGGCGACCCGGGTTTCCTCGAACAGCCTCAAATACGACTACCTCATCACCCGCTACCTGGGCGATACCAGCACTCCGGCACCCACGGCCTTCCGGTTGGTTTCTTCCCCCGGGAGTGAAGTCGCTATCCCGACGACATGGGTCGACCCGAGCCTGGCGCTGCCGACGACCGAACTGATCCGCCCCGGCACGAAACGGTCGCGGCCCTCGCAATTCGTGTCAGTCAAGTAGGGTGTGTCGAGCTTGCGAAGACGCACCGTGACCGCCAAGGCCCACGCGTGGTGCGTCTTCGCGAGCTCGACACACCCTACGCGCGATCGAACTCCGTATCCCTCCGGGGTGCGTGCCGAAGTTGCCCCCTTTGTCCCTTCCCTCAAGGAGCCTTTCCCATGACGCGTTCTCATGTGACGATCCGAATCCAGGTAGGGTGCGTCCTCAAGACGCACCGAGCCCCGTAGTGGTCGAGCGAGCCTTAAATTGTGGTCATTGTAGGAGCCGCTGTTGCGGAATTATTAGTGTCAATGCGATTTGTTTACAACAAATAAAACTGACACTGGTTCACCCTAGCGAGGCTGCACGTCCGGAGCGGTGACCTGGTCGCCGCACGCGAGTGCTACCAGCGCGGACTCCTCGATCGGAGCGAGCCTGGACCGAAGAACTTCATCTTGTACGCGATGAGGTGTCCGCCCTGCTCCCGGTGGTGACGAAACCCAAGCCTGCGGCCGAGACGAAGAGGCCGCCAAAGTGAGGCGGATGAAAGTTTGAATCCGACGCGGAGCCGGTTTCCGCGTTGAAGTCTGACTCGTGCCGACCGCGGAGCGACGGGCGAACGCCGCGGATGTCCGGAGTGCGCGCCGAGGTCAACCAAGAATCAGCCCACACTCTGACCCCCCACCCAGGAGCCGACCGATGCGAAGCCTCTTCCCCCCCCAGCCACGATCGCTCTCCCTGCGTCCGAGATTTCGCCACGCCCGACGCCTACGTTTGGAATCGCTTGAGAGCCGTGTCGTTCTCTCGACGGTTCTCATGGGTCCCTTCTCGGCCCTGTCCGAGGTGCATGACCGGCACAATCACGACGAGGTGGACCGGCACGACGGACACAACCACGATGACGTCTATTCCCGAACGCAATACATCAACGGAGTTGCCAATGTATTCACTTGGGAACCGGCGCCGGTCGACGCTCCTCGGACGCCCGCGTCCGGGGTCGCCGCGAGTTCACTTAAGTACCCGCTGTCCAGCATCCCCGCGCTCCACAGCAACCCGGGCGCGAAGGCGACGTTGTTCCTCGACTTCGACGGCCATTTTGAACCCGTTTGGGGCGCGTACAGCAACATAACTACACCTGTTTACGATATCGACGGCGACCCGACGACGTTCAGCGACCGCGAGCTTTCCAACATGTCGTCCGCCTGGGAGCATGCCTCCGAGGATTACGCCCCCTTCAACGTGGACGTCACCACCGTAGAACCCGCCGTACTCGCCGAAGGGGCGCCGACCGCCAACGCGAATGGGGTTGCCATGAGAGCCGCGATCGGCGGGACGTCCGATTGGTACGGGGCCGGCTACGGCGGAGTCGCCTACATCAATTCATTTACCAGTGGGGTGGCCAACGTCGCCTACGTGTTCGCCGCGAATACCGACAACCCGACCTGGATCGGTGACACGGTGTCACATGAGTCCGGACACTCTTTCGGGCTGCTGCACCAGAGCACGTACGACGCCAACGGGGTCAAGGTCAGCGAATATAATCACGGAGACGCGTCGTGGGCCCCCATCATGGGCACCTCGCGCTACGCGACCTCAGTCACCACCTGGTACAACGGGACGAACTCGGTCGGGGCGACCACCTATCAGGACGACATGGCGGTCATCGCCGGGACCGCCAACGGCTTCGGTTTCAAGGCCGATGACCGCGGGAACACGCAGGCGACCGCGAGCCCGCTGTCCGTCTCCGGGAACACCTGGACCGGGTCCGGTCTCGTCGGCCAGAACAACGACGTCGATGTGTTCTCGTTCCACGTCTCCACGGAAGACACCTACCTCGCCAGTGTGAACGTGGCCTCCGCCGCCCCCAACCTCGACTCCGCCGTCGAGATCCGGAACTCCGCCGGGCTCCTTCTCGGATCGGGCTCTCCCGCGACCAGCCAAAACGCGACCGTCGTCAAGAACCTGACGCCGGGCGACTACTTCGTGACGGTCAAGACGTCCGGGGTTTACGGCTGGGTCGGCGGGTACAATCTCAAGGTCGATGCGCCGCCCGCCGGAGTCATGGTCACGCAAGCCTCTCCGGTCATGAACACGTACGAGGACGGCCGCTCGACCTCGTTCACCGTCGCCCTCGCCACGAGGCCGCTCGCCGACGTCACAATCCCCGTCGGCTCCTCCAACACGGCCGAGGGGACGGTCTCGGTCGCGAGCCTCGTCTTCACGCCGACGAATTGGGACGTCCCCCAGACCGTCACCGCGACCGGCGTGGCCGACGGCGTCGCCGACGGCGACGTGGCCTACCTCGTCACCCTCGGGGCCGCGGTCAGCACCGACCCCGATTATATCGGTCGCGACCCGGCCGACGTCCCGGTCGTCAACGTGGACGTCGACTCGGCCGGCTACGTCTACCTGGTCGACAGACCGGGTAGATCGATCGATCGCTTGAGGCTCGACGGTTCGCAGCCCGAAACGCTGGTGAGCCTCACGGCGGCGTTCGGGACGGCCACGGGCTATTCGCCGAGCGGGATCGCCGTCGATACGGCCGGCGGCAAGGTCTACTGGACGGACTCCACCTCGCACACCGTCAGCCGCTCGAACCTCGACGGCTCGGGCGCGGAAGCCGTCGTACCCTCGACGGTCGGGGCCACCACGGGAATCGCCCTCGACCCCGCCGCGGGCAAGATGTACTGGGTCGATAACACGAACGCGGCGATCCGCCGCGCCAACCTCGACGGCACGGGGGTCGAGGTCCTTATCGCCGGGACTGGCAGCGGCATCCGATCGATCGCCCTGGACGTGGTCGGCGGCAAGATGTACTGGACCGATCTCTCCCAGCGTAATCTCTGGCGCGCCAACCTCAACGGCACGGGGGCCGAGATCATCTGGGCCGGGGTGAGCCCGTCGCAGCCCACGGGGATCGCGCTCGACGTCGCCGCGGGCAAGGTCTACTGGTCCGATAACGGGCTGGACCAGATTCTTCGCGCCAACCTTGACGGCACGAACGCGGAAGTTCTCGTCCAGGCCGGCACCCTGGAGACGATTTCCAACGTCAACGCCATCGCCCTCGACCTGCCCGCCGGCAAGCTCTACTGGACCGACGCGTCCGCCGGTAAGCTCTACCGGTCTAACCTTGACGGCTCGGCGATCGCCTTCCTGGCGAGCGTCGCGGCACCCTTCGGCCTGGTCATCGCCCACCCCGACCCCGCGATCACGGTGACCCACCGGACGGGGCTCGTGACCACCGAGGGCGGCGGCACCGACGTCTTCCGCGTCTCGCTCACGACGAAGCCGACCTCGGACGTCACGATTCCGCTCACTTCGAGCCTCACCACCGAGGGGACCGTCTCGCCGTCGAACCTGACTTTCACGACCGCCAACTGGAACGTGCCCCAGGTCGTCACGGTCAAGGGCGTCGACGACGCCGTCATCGACGGCGACAAAGCCTATACGATCGTCGTGGGCGCGGCGGTCAGCGCCGACCCGGTCTACAACGGCCTCGACCCGGCCGACGCGTCGGCGACGAACCTCGACAACGACCTGCCCGTGACCAAGTTCTACGTGGTCAACGACGGCAGCCCCGACAAAACCTTTGAATACACCGCCGCCGGCGCGTCGGTCGAGAACTATGCGATCAACAGCGGCAATACCGCCCCGCGCGGCGCGGCGAGCACGGCCGCGGGCGATAAGGTGTGGGTCGTCGACGCCAACAAAAATGTTTACGTGTACAATACCACCGGCGGCCTCCTCGGCTCCTGGGCGGCCGGCGGCATGGCCTCCAACGCCGCCGTCGAGGGCATCGCCACCAACGGCACCGACGTCTGGATTGTCGATGCCAGGCAAGACAAGGTGTTCCGCTACACGGGTGCGGCGAGCCGCCTCTCCGGCAGCCTGAACGCCGCCGGCAGCTTCGCCCTCAACAGCGGCAATGCCAGTCCCAAAGACGTCGTGACCGACGGCACGAACCTGTGGATCGTCAACGACTCCACCGCCGACAAGGTGTTCAAGTACACGCTGTCGGGGTCACTCGTGGGGAGTTGGACGATCAGCGGGGCCGGCACCAGCCCGACGGGGATCACGCTCGACCCGACCAACGTCAGCACCCTTTGGGTCGTCGATGGCGGGACCAAACGGGTCTACCAGTACGACAACGCCGCGGGCCGCATTTCGGGATCGCAATCGCCTTCGACGAGCTTCGCCCTGGCCGTCGGCAACACCAACCCGCAAGGCATCGCCGACCCGCCGATGCCGGTCTCCGCCGCGGCGCGAGCACCGTCTTTCATCACGACCCACCACCCCTCGGCCCACCTGGCCACGCACCTCGGCAGGACGATCCCGGGCCTCTTGGCATCGAAGTCGAACGGTTCAGCCCCCCCGTCGGCTGCCGCACAGTCTTCGATCCTCGGACCGCGGATGACGTCGATCTTGATCCCCTTGACGCCCTCGATCGACCAGGATCTCACCCTGGTCACCACCGAACCGTTCCGCAAAGGCGCGAAGCGGAGCCGCGCCGCGACTTGGTATTGATTCGATCGTCCCGCCCGGGATCTCTCACCCCCCCGGAATATAAAAGGTGTCAGGTATCGTTTCCGTATTCGCGTTGACTACGTAAACGACCTGCATGAAGTCCCACTTTTCAACCTCCACCCTGCAATCCATCACGAGCCATCCTAAATTGGCTACTTGAATGATGCAATCGTGATATCCTTTGATGTTAGGCAGAAGACACCGAGGGATTAGACAGATTCAATTCTGCATAATGATGGTTAGGCGTCAAACCCCACCTCGGGGTTTCGCACAGCAACGGAGCTTAGCGGAGGTCGAAATGAAGAACGCAGAATTGAACGACGCGGGCGTGCGGGTCACCAATATCGCGTCCATCGGGCACAGGCCCGACGGGTATTATTTCATGGTGGAGACGGAAGAGCATGGTTTCGCATGGGCGGAGTTGGACGGCGAGAATCCCGCTCAGAACCTGCGGACGTGGGCGGCGGGCTGTGCGGCTTGGGCGGCGTTTCGGGCCGGCGCCAACGTCGAGGTCACCATGTACTACCGGGCGTATGCAGAAGACGGTGAGTGGCACCGCTACCAAGGGGTCACCCGGATTCAACTGAGCTAGAATTTGGCCAATGAGGCATGGCCAAGGCGTTCACGGCACGGGTTCGGAATATCGAATCGCGTGGCACACGGACTCCCCTTTTTTGACAGGGTCGGCCGGCAGGCCCGGTCATGCCGCGGCGATGTTCCGGTCGGACACGCTTCCGAGCGTGCCGTATTCGGTCAATGAGCGGAAGTCAAATCGGCTCGCACGGAGGCGAGCCCTACGCCGACTTGATCCCAGTTTCGCGGGGTGCGTCTCGCGGACGCATTCTTCCTCAGTTTGGAAGGGTTGATTATTATATGAGTGATTACATAATCAAATTTGGAATTCGGATCGGGATGGCGGTCGCCGTGATGGCGACAGCCCCGAGTTCCGGAGGCCGCCTGCGGGCGGACTCGATTTTCACCACGTTCGACGTCCCCGGCGCGTCGGGCACCCGTCCGAATGGGATCAACGATAGTGGCCTGATCGTGGGAAACTACTATGACGGAAGCCGCACCCACTCCTTCCTGAAGGATGGGACGATTTTCACCTCCTTCGACGTCCCCGGCGCGGATTACACCGTTGCGTATGGGATCAACGGCAGTGGCCAGATCGTGGGTTATTCCGGCGACGCCGGCGGCACACACGGCTTCCTCAAGGATGGGTCGGCCTTCAACGTGTTCGATATCGCCGGCGCATCGGCCACTTATGCCTATGGGATCAACGATCGCGGCCAGATCGTGGGGACCTACGAGGGCGTCAGCGGCACCCATGGCTTTCTCTTGGATGGGGTGATCCTTACATCAATCGATGTCCCAGGCGCGACATTCACTATTGCCCAAGGGATCAACGCCGGCGGCCAGGTCGTGGGTTACTTCGGCGACGTCAGCGGCGCACACGGCTTCCTCAGGGATGGGGCGAGCTTCACAACGTTCGATTTCCCCGGCGCGTCGGTAACTCTCGCCTCGGGAATCAATAACAACGGTCAGATCGTGGGATATTATTCCACGGGCGGAACCCACGGCTTCATGAAGGATGGTGCGATCCTCACCACGATCGACTTCCCGGGTGCGGTTGAAACGACACCATTCGGGATCAACAACAGTGGCCAGATGGTAGGTAACTACTACGACGGATCCCAATACCGCGGCTTTCTCGCCACACCTGATGCCCTCGCCACCCCTGAGCCCTCGACCATTGTGTCAGCCACGATCGGCGTCGTGATGGTCATGGTCTATACCTGGCGGCATCGACGGAAATATGGCTCATGACGGATTCCGGGGCGGTGCCTCGAATCGACCCGGTCAAAGGTCGGCGGCGGGCGCCGCGGGTTGTACTCAACCCGTGCTTCATCCAACGGTTACAGCGCACGGGTCGAGTACAACCCGTGGCACCCAAGTCCCACTTTTCAACCTCCACCCTGCAATCCATCACGAGCCATCAGGAAACGAACCATGATCCGCAGCTCGCGACTTCTCGTCCTCGCACTGTGCCTTCCGGTCCTCACAGGCACGTCCCGGGCCGTTGCCGGCAGTCCGCGCCCTTTTCACTCGCGGGTCGTCGCCGTCTGGGATAACGTCTTCGCAGCTTTCACACCCCAGGGGGCGAACTTCACCGGCATCGGTCAGACGACCCACATGGGCCGCGGCGCGCAGGCGGGAACCCTTTTCCTGTTTCCCGAGTTCGGCAACCCGCTCATC
>JAYUFP010000943.1:0-3015 GCA_043738665.1 Isosphaeraceae bacterium | reverse complement strand
CCGAACCGCGTGGCACCCGAACCCGGGCCACCCGCCGCGGAGTATCGCTCTTTGGAAGAAGCTCCGATAGAAATTCCGGTTGGTTGCATCCAGGGAGTCCTGGGATTCGTGATTGGAGTCGCAACCTCCCTTATGCTTGATTGCGTAGACCCCTTCGGGGTTTTAGTCTTTAGCGAGCCGCAGGGAGCCGACATCGCCGAGCGGGCTGCCGCCCTTGCCCACTGGCAGAGCGGCATCGGCGTAATCATCGGACAGTTTGCGATGATCTTGGTTCCACTCCTGGTGTCAGGGTTGTGTGGTGTGTTCGCTCATAAGTCCCTGCCTGCGTCGATCCCCGCTGCGCTGCTTCGGATGGCGGGCGTTGCTTCGTTGCTCCTCGTGGTGTCGTGGGTCGGGTCGTGGGCGATCCATCGCGTGCTCAGCACCGGCGAATCGAGCGACATCAGAACCCCTCTTGCCATACTTGCGTTTGAAGCCCTTTGCATCTCGCTGGCGGCACCTCTATCGTCGGCGGTGTCACGCCGCCTTTCGCTAGGCAGCGACCCGGCTCGTCGATGACGGGAGTCGCCTCGACTCGACTATAGGCGAGCGTTACAGTCGCCGTGTCGGCCCTGGCTTTGACCGGCCGGCACAGCCGGCCCTACCAGGCTGTACCGGCGGGGATTGAACGGGCTTGCCATGATCGCATGCCCCCCTCGTCGGGAGAAATCCATGGAGGTTCCCGACGACGCAGTTATCCCCGAGGAGAAGCTGACAAAATACCTGCTCGTGCCGCGACCATGGGATGACAAGGCAAAGTTCCTGGCGCAGGGAGGATTCACACAAGACAATCCCGGCGAATTGATGAACGCCTTGCGTCAACTTGCCAGATCCGCCGAAATCGTCGAAGATGGGACGAACGAGTACGGCGAATTTTATCGGGTCAAGGGAGAGCTAATCGGCCCGGAAGGTCGAACCCTGGCCGTGACCATCGTCTGGCTCCGCCGGCACGCGGACGGGTCGTTTCATTTCATCACGTTGAAGCTCCGGAGGGGTCCGCGATCATGATCCCCGAGTTATATCAGCGCGTCGCCTTGCGCCGGGACCTCGATGAACACCGGCTCAAGGCGGGTGATGTGGCCGTACTCCTGGACCGCGTCCCTCACCCTTCAGGCGGCGAGAACGGCGTGATTCTCGAAGTGTTCAACGCCTTGGGAGAGTCGCTCGCCGTGGTCACCGTCGCGGAGTCGGCCATCGAGCCGTTGCGCGAGGACGAAGTGCTGGCGGTGCGACCTTTGGCGAAAGTGGGTTAGTCTTCGTAGGCTGGGTCTCGACCCAGCTTTTCGGAATTGCCGGGGCGAGACCCACCCTACATATCGCATTTTCCCAAGGACGGACGCTCACCCATGACCCGCCTCTCCATCTTCGACTTCGACACCGCAGAGACCCCCTTCTGCACCGTCTCGGAACTCACCGCGCGGGTGAAGTCGACTCTCGAACGCGGGTTCTCGGACATCGCGCTTCGGGGCGAGATCTCGAACCTCTCGCTGCCCCGTTCCGGACATATTTACCTCACCCTCAAGGACGACTCCGCACAGATCCGCGCGGTGATCTGGAAGGGGGAGGCCGACCGGATTCCGTTCGAACTCCAGAACGGACAGCAGATCAAGGCCTGGGGCAAGGTCACGGTTTACGCGCCTCGCGGCGACTACCAGATCATCCTCCGCAAGGTCGAGCCCGAAGGGATCGGGGCGCTGGAACTCGCGTTCCGGCAGCTTCATGCCAGGCTCGCGGCCGAGGGGCTTTTCGATGAGGAGCGGAAGCGGCCTTTGCCACGGTTCCCCAAGCGGATCGTGGTGGTGACGAGCCCCTCGGGCGCGGCGGTCCGCGACTTCTTGCAGGTCACCGGTCGTCGCTGGCCGGGATGCGAAATTCTCATCGCCCCGGCCAAGGTCCAGGGGATCGGCTCGGCCGACGAGGTGGTCGCGGCGATCGAGATGGCGAACCGCGTGAACGGGGCCGACCTGATCGTCGTCTGTCGAGGCGGCGGGAGCCTGGAAGACCTCTGGACGTTCAATGAAGAAATCGTGGCGCGTGCGATCGTTGCCTCGCGATTGCCCGTGGTCTCGGCGATCGGCCACGAAGTCGATATCACGATCAGCGACCTCGTGGCCGACTTCCGCGCTTCCACACCGACCGCCGCCGGAGAACTCTGCGTCCCCGATTCCCAGGAAGTCGCCCAGCGCCTCGACCAGCTCGGCGAGCGCGCGGGCCGTGCCCTGCGGACGCGCGTCGAACTCGCGAAGATCCGTCTCGAATCCCTCGGAGAAAGAGCCACCCGCGCCCTTCGCTCTCGCGTCGATCGTCTTCGCCTGCGGCTCGAAAACCTCTCGGAACGCTCGGCGCGTGCCGTTCGCAAGACTCTCGACGACCGCAAGTATCGCCTCGGCCGACTCGCCGCGGGGCTCGAAGCGCTCAGCCCCCTGGGCGTCCTTTCCCGGGGCTACAGCCTCACCTTCCGCGAGGACGGCGACACGCTTTTGCGGGACGCGGCCGAGGTGAAACCGGGCGACGTGATCGTCACTCGCTTGAACGTCGGGAAGGTCGTGAGCCGGGTGTTTGACGAGGCGGACACCCTGGCACGCCCGGTGAAACCCATCGGCGAAAAGTAGAATCCGCCCCGGCCACCCCGACCCGGGGCGGTTTCATTTTCGACGAGGAGTTCTCGGGATGCCCGATGTCCGATGGTCAATGTCCAAGAAATGCGACCGCAAACTTCCCCAGAGCCCTTCGTCTTCCTTCGGGCATCGAGCATCGGGCATCGGCCATCGATCATTGGCCATCGATCATTGGCCATACCCGACTTTGCAACCCTCCTGCACCCCGACCCCACCCGATGTGCAAGCCGAGAGTCAACCGCTATAATAACCCCGTGTCGAGGGCTCACAAACTACGAGTGTAAATCATGAAGACATTCTTGCTTATTCTGCTTCTGGCGGTCCCGGCGTGCGCGGACGACGCGATCAGCCCCGAGAA